>WUQV01000119.1 GCA_009889585.1 Candidatus Bathyarchaeota archaeon
ATCGGCGTCAGGAGGGCAGTATGTAGTTCGCACGACCGCTTGAGGGGCAGGGTTCAGCGAGAAGCCGTCGCCGAATTGGCCAGGGCCATAAAGGCCGTGGAAGCAACCCTTAAGTTATAATCTTAGTGCATACGGTCTTACGATCCTCAAGAATATCCTGTATTCGCCTATGATATTTCCCATTAACGACGTAACAATTCAAATGCATTCCCAAGAGCATTTTCGGCAAAAATCTATCAACGCTAGTCCTTTTATTCCAACTTAAGAGCTCTTTAATTAAGAATTGCTCTATTAACTTTGCATTAGGATCCTCCTTAGGATCATTTGAGAATATTCCATCAACATCTGTCACTAAAATTAACCTTTTCGCTCGTATTTTCAACGCTATATATGCAGCAATTGAATCTGATGTAACATCCCATGAATGCTCAAGTGGATCTTCTCTAAACATAAGTTTAGAAGGCAAAAATATGGGTAATGCTCCACTCTTAGAGAATACCTTCGCCTCACTTAAGGAATATGTCGCTCGCGAGTTAGGCGTAATTTCTGATATAAGCAAGCCAAATTGATCCATACATAAAATAGCCATTTTATGAGACGTATTTGAGGAAAGTACGAACTTCCCATCGAACTCCCTCACCACATCTGCAAGTTTACCCCCACCAGGTACGATGAGAATCCTATACCTCTTAGCTAGCTTGCTTAACTCATAGCATAAGATTCTTAAACTTATTGGATCCTCAGCTAGACTTCCGCCAACTTTAATAACGGCTTCCATTGAACTACTTCACCCTCTAACTTACTTGCGACCATTAATGCTATTCCAACCGAAGGCGACATTATCGCGACATTATTACCTAACAGTTCTCCGATGTCGATTATGCATTTGAATCCAGCTTTTTGAGCCGCCCTCTTCGCTAGAAATTTCCTACCTAATCCCGTGACTACTACGGGAATCTGCCCTAAGGGAAACTCTAATCCTTCATAAACGCGCTTTAAGCCATCACTTATTTGTTCGATTTGCTTTTCCCATACGCATTGAGCTATGTTAATTATCTCTTGTTCACTTAACATATCTATATCAGCGCAAATCACACGAGCTAACCTAGCCATGGCCTCCCTCCTCGTTTTACCACGGCCATCAGGCGTTTCAACTACGTAATCCACCTCGCTAATATTGCCTAATACCAAGTGTGCATCACCTGATTGGGCGAAAAATTCAGAGGACACTAAGGCATTTCCTTTTGACAATGGAACGTAACTTAAAATAGCGGCAACGTTAGTTCGTAAGGAGCCGGTGTAAATGAGCTCACCATTCATGAGCTTCTCTAAATCTGTTTTCCCTCTCGCCGCGATTTTCCCATTGATTACCGGGATTATACTCGTCGTAGTACTACCAACGTCTATAATGATACAATTCTTAATCGCTTGCGAAATCATCCAACCGGTCGCAGGCCAATTCGCTGAAGCGACTTTAAGCGGCTCTAATCCCGCTTCTTCAATCGATATTAACTCGGCTTCAACATTTAAAACGAAAATAATAACATCGGGAAAAGTGGAGGATACGCAATCCAAAATATAATTGACGCCTTCTTTTTTAGTAAAAAAGGCATCTGATAGCTCTGCAGTCATTGTAACTCCAACAGCGGTAAGAGGCGCCAAATTAGTCAATTCTTCCTTAAGGCTTCTTAATACAGAGGGCAACTGCTCCTTGCCCCTTTTCCATATCGGGAAATACTCCAATTTAGTTTTAAGCGTTTTAACTAAGCCCTTCTCTGTCATTATGAAAGCAGCCTTCGTATTCGCACCACCGATATCAAAGGCTAAAATATTCTTCATATTCGATCACCATCTAACATTTGATTAAGATTCTTCAAAGCATTATTAAAACCAATAATTGCCTCCTTCAATTCTTCGGCTTTAAAAGCAAGAAGAGCATAACTAAATTTCTCATCTTCGATTGAAAATGGAGGAGACACGATGTAATCTAACTCGTAAATCTTCAAAAGCTTATTGTAACTAGGCGACTTAACCCTCACCTTTGAAAAGAAGGCGTAACCCGAAGTTCGTACCTTTTCCGGAAGCTCATCCTCGATTACGGCATCCATTATCGCTTGAGCTGGATTGAAGTTAACGACCTTCGTCAAACCTACGTACGAAGTCGTAAGCCTCGGATTTATTTCCATTACGAAGGGTTCCTTTCGCGTTAAAACCATGTCGACGCCGACGTAACCTCGAAGCCCCTTAATGGCCTCAACGGCCCTTCGTGCTGCCTCCATTGCCTTTTCCTTAAGCGGATGATGAAAGGGAACTATGCCTCCGATGTAGCCCGAATTTAAACGAGGGGGCCTCAATACGATCATTTGACGATTTAAGGTAATCGACATCGCTCCTTTATCCGTTGAAATTACGCTAACGCTAACTGCCGTACCAAAAACTCGCTCTTGAATCAAGAAAGATTCGCTCATTGATTCCCTTTTTATCTTATCGATGGCATCTTTCACTTGAGCCTCATTAGTGATAACGCTTAACCCTTGACAACCGATGCCTCTCGCAGGCTTAAAAACTACAGGAAGTCCTATGCTTTTCACAGCACCCTTAATTCTCTCAATGCCATTGTTAACGTTCATGATTAACGTCTCAGGAAGCCTTAACCTAGCCCTCTTTAAGGCTTCATATGATATTGCTTTATTTGAAACGATTTCCATCGCATCAACTCGACAGTTTAAAGAAGTTTTGCCAAGGGCTTCAACGTTCTCTACTAGCCTTTGAAGAGTTCCATTGGACTCAGGCGCTAAAATATAAACTGCATCAGCTTCTTCACAGCTCTTCATTAAAGCCCTCTTCATAACTTCAAGCGAAGGTATCGTCACAACTTTATCGGCTTGTAATAGTGGATTAAGCGCTGCAATCCTTGAGTCGAGAAGGGTGATTACGTAGTGTCCCGCCCTTCTAAAGTCTGAAATTAAGTACCTCAGCATGCCGAAGCCTTCGCATAGAATATTGATGGGGATTTTTTGATCGACGAAGCCTCCTCCCGATAAGTGCTCATAAGCTAAAACCTTCAAGCTTATCACTCATCGACTGAATGCATGCAGAGAGCTTTTAAAGTTTATGTCCTTCGCGATTAGGTCGGGCCCCTTACGTCCATCGCTCGATGGTTCATCAAGTTAGTCGCGTACATTGGATCATGCTCATAAGAACTATTAGCTTATCTTAGACGATGGCCTTATTATAAGAGCCGATATGAAAGCCGAAGCGGCTCATACCCGTAATGATGTCACCTTCGATGTAACTTGTTCATTCATCCCATCGTTAAGACGAAGGATTTCTCGAACGCGTTTACATGTGATCCCCGTCATCGACGTTTTAAACGGCATAGCAGTGCACGCCAAACGCGGCTTAAGAGAACGCTATGAACCCTTAAGGAGCGTTTTATGTTCGTCATTTGACCCGTTTGCAATCGCTTCGACGTTTAAGTCGTTCGGGTTTAAGCATTTATACTTAGCCGACCTTGATGCAATATTAGGAAGGCAGCCCAACTATATGCTTTATGACAAGATTAAGTCGATCGATATCGAATTGATGATCGACGCTGGAATATCGAATATGAAAAGGGCTGAAATAGTATTTGAATATGGAGCTTCAAAGATCGTAATAGGCACAGAAACCCTTTATGACTTATCGTTTGTTAATGAGTCGATTAAATCTTTTGGCGAAGGTCGAGTGATAGTAAGCTTAGATTTAAAAGAAGGGAAACTTTTAAGCTCTTCTGAAGAGATAAGATCCATGAATCCTCCTCACTTAGCACTTGAACTTGAAAAAATAGGCGTTGCGACGGTTATTATTCTAGATTTAGCTAGGGTGGGAACTGAATGTGGAGTTGATAAATCAATAATAGGGGAGATCCTCGATAAAACTGAGCTCGAAGTATTAGTTGGCGGTGGAATATCAGGGATGTTAGAGATAAAGGAGTTGAAAGATATGGGCGTCTTTGGCGTCCTCGTGAGTACAATATTACATAATGGCAAGCTTAAAATAGAAGAGCTTAAAGCTACAGGGCTTTTATGATGTTACGAATGGAAAAGGGCTATTCATTTGCACATCTGGGTTCAGCGTAGGTAAATGCGATCTATCATGTCGTAGCGAACAGCAGCATTTTCCAGAAGCGCTTAAGATGGTTTCTGCAACCTTTAAGTCTTCAATGGTATTAACGTTTATGGCGACTTCCTTTTCATCGAGTACTAAAATCTCCTCCTCCAGTTCCTCCTCATTAATACCTCCTCTGCTAATCATATTTATTCCAGCTGGAACTAAGCGCCTTCCTTCTATTTCAAGGACGTAGTCCATCGTTAAACCCAGTTTTTCTTTCACGTCAGCTGGGACAACTACGGTTAGGGCGGGTTTATTACACCGCTCATAGCAACTTATAATATCGTCGATGATCTTACTAGTAAGCAATGGAAGATCTGCTGAAACGATCATAACTACGCTCAGCTTAAGCCTTTTAACTACATACTGCATATCAAATACATAGTCCTCTCCAGGCGTCTCTATAACTTTGACTGAGAACTTTTTAACAGCTTTTGTTGTTTTAAGAGTATGTTTACTTACTGCGATTATGATTTCATCTACTTTTCTAGCGTTTTTTAAAGCTTCTAAAACTCGCTCAATCATAGGTTTGCCGCATACTTTAATTAAGGGCTTTTCTTCTTGAAGTTTCATGCGAATTCCTCTACCGCCAGCCATAACGAGAGCTACTATGCCCATCTAATCACCGATAAGATGACGATTAAGGAAGTCATGCGAGCGAGCTCATTCATCGCTCCCATCACGTCTCCTGTTAGACCTTTAAAGTGCTTATTTGAGACCATCACTATGATCAAGGCGGTAATTATACTGATGATTATCACGATAAAACCTATAACTTGTAACAAGGATATTCCCATTCCAAAGGATATGATGAGCGCAATCATTAAGCGAAGATTTCGATATCGTCCATGCATAGCGTTAATGAAATACGTATTCATTCCCATATGAGCTGATCTTCCGACCCAAGCCCCAACGACCATGGAGAGCTTTGCTGAAACCTCAGATATCACTAAGCTTTGAACGATAATGTCTGCTTTTAACCCAGCGATACAAAAGGCTGTCGTTAATAACGTTATCAACCCTATTATTAAGCCACCAACTCCCGTTAATCGATCGTGCATTACTTCAATTTTCCTTTCAGGCGGGCCTTGGCACATTATGCCATCTCCAAAGTCTAACAATCCATCTACGTGATGAAGCCCTGTAATGAACAAGATGAAACCTAACGTTAAAATTCCAACGACAATTGCCGGAAGAACTCGAAGAAGTAACCAAGCAATTAGCCCAGCTAATAGCCCTATAAATGCTCCCACTATTGGAAAGAAAAACATGTAATTTGACGCATTAACTAAGCTACTTTTATCGGCGCCCACCGGGATTATCGTAAGGAAGGCTATTAAATCCCTTATACCCTTAAGTACACTCACATCATTTCAACCTCATTAAATTCTCATAACTTCTTTCGACCTCCTTAAGCAAAACTTCCTTCGTTACGCAGCCCTTAGACTTAACCATGGCAGCTATAGCGGCGCCTCCTGCGCCAACGCCCTCCTTTACCGCCCCCATTTCATATGCTCTTAAGCCTTCAAACTTAGATTGGCCGAAGTCTAAATCAACGGCTAAAATCGGAATATCAGCTATCTGAGTTACTATCCCCCTTAAGTCAGCCGTCCTATCAGATACAATCCACCTCGTAGTCCCGATTACGATGTTGTCTAAAGCATCGCATTTCAATGCATTTACAATCGCCAAAATGGCGCCCATTTGAGTCCCGCCAGCCATTAAAACCGGAACTTCATCCGACGCTCCGAGGATTAATCCAGCGAAAGCTGGCATAATGGGATCTCCAACGCATGTTATTGCCCTTATAGGATCGTTTGCTAAAGCGTCGAACTCTACGCCCGCGGCCTTTAAACCGACTTCAACGACCTTGATCTTAAGCTCATGCGGATTATTCGGCATGCTACTGCTAACCTTCCCCTTTGCATCTACGCCCATCGCTAATAAAACGCCGAGCGCCGTTGTCGTGCCGCCCGGAATGCTTTCGCCTATTACGAGGTAATCCGCCACCTTAGATAGGTTTTCACCAAAGATTCTCGCCCTTTCTAAAACTTCTTCAACGTTCCTCACGGCCCTCCCTAACCTTATATCGCCTCCTGGGCTCCCCCCTATGTCTAAGAAGGGAACGTGCGGCTTTACTCTAGAGCCTCCGTTAACGACGAGGGTGGGGATGTCCGCTAACTTGAGGGCCGACATAGTGATCAAGGCGGGCGTCGGCATCCCTTCCGGCGTGACGGGCACGCCTTGTATGCACTTACATCTACCCATGAGCAAGAGCTCGACGTCCGCAGGCGGCGTGTAATCAGTTAACTCAGGGCTCCTACCGGCTGCGGATATCCCAGGTATCTTCGCCGTCTCCGTCGTCCCTATTACGCAAACGAATAACGGGCTTTTACCCTCCAAGTCCCTTAGAAAGGCTTCGCCCTTAACTTCCTCGTGAATTAACATTATATCGCCGATTTTCTTCATCCTTTCGACCTCAGGCCGTTATTTTATCCTCAACTTCATATTTCAAGATATCTAGAAGCCAAAACTTCCAATATCCCTCCCTTAAAACTCTCCTGCCGTCTAATATCTTTATGCGCCTCTTGAAGATTGGCCCATCTATGACCAACGTATGATATTCGCCTAATTCACCGCAAATATTGAAGTTGTACTTGCTTTGAAGCTCCTTTAAGTCCCTAAGGAAGCTTTGATCAACCTTACGCCCTAACCATTCCTCTCCGAATAAATCTGCTTTAACGTTAACGACTATGGCTTCAAAGCCCTCGCTTATGAAATCGATTAATATCTGTTCAGGGTCAAGGCTCCATAATGGCTCAATGGGCGTAACGCCGATTTCAGTGCAAACTCGATTAACCCAATCCTTATGCTCTTGAACGTCAATATCACCAAAGACGACGTTATTTACGCCCATTTGCTTCAACTCGCATACGACTGTTTTAAATTCATATTCATAAGTTTCCCATGTGACCTCCCTTTGAATAATCGGTATTTCAATCGCTTGTGATTGCGTAATCATAAGCTTGGGATTTAACCCATGAGGTATAGACCTTCCATCTTTAAGCACGAGGTTTAAGAGGTAAGAAACCTTAAGCCCGCTTAACATTGCTTTATAACAGGCGAAGCAACTATCCTTGCCACCGCTCCACGATGCGACAGCTAAAGACATAGCGGTCCAGATAATAATTTAAAGGCCTTTTAAACGTAATTCCTTTTGAACTCAACGTCGAGGGTGATGGATTGGAAAAGGAAGTCGATAACCCGTCGTTGCTAAAGTACCTAGAGGAAAGGGGAATAACGTTAGACGACCTCATAAATACCGCCTTAGAGCTCTTCGTTCCACATCCTGGCGTAGAAACGAAGGAGAAGGCCGCGGAGATGTTAAAGGAGGAGTTCTACGACGCCTTATCGGACGTAAACGTTTCCTGCATGATAGTCGCGTGCTTTCGCGTGGAGGAGGACGCGAAATCGGGCTTAGTTCCGGGCCTTACGAAGGAGAGGTTCATGAGGCGCCCTTTGCTCGTAGCAGATGACCTCTTAGGGTTAATCATAGCCGATTACATAGCAGGTGCAAGGGGGATCTTCGAGTTCATTCGATTCGAACAAAATAAGCCTGGGATCTTAAAGGAGTTAGGGCCCATTTCTAACGACGCCATCGGCGGCTTAATCGCTGGCGTTTCGTCCAATACGTACACTCGCGCCTTAAGGGCGGCGAAGCAAGGCGTAAGTTAGTATCGTGGACGAAATTTGAAACATCACGCGTGAGGGACGGAATATGAAGGTTGAGGAATTACGCGCTAAAATTAACGAGCTTCCGAGGGTTAAACTGGCGACTATTCCGACCCCATTGGAGGAGGCACGTCGCCTTTCGCGTACGTTAAACGAACTGCAGCTATGGGTTAAGAGAGACGACCTTACGGGGCTTGCGTTAGGAGGCAATAAGGTTAGGAAGTTAGACTTCGTGATGGCGGATGCCTTAAGGAAGGGGTCTGACGTAGTAATAGCAACCGGAAGCCCGTTGGCGAATTCCGTTAGGGTGATAGCCGCGGCTGCTAGGAAGCTAGGGATGGACGTCGTGCTCGTTCTTTACGGACGTAAGCCCGCTCAATACGATGGTAACGTACTCTTGGAGCACTTGCTTGGAGCCGAAATTCGATTTTTCGACGTAAAAGAGGAGGAGGCTCCGTCGGTGATGAACGAAGTCGCTAAGGAGTTACGAGAAAGGGGGCGTAATCCTTACGTCATCCCGCCGGGCTTGGCCAGCCCGTTGGGGGCAGTGGCGTACGTAGAAGCAGCCGTTGAAACGTTAGCTCAAGCAAGCGAGCGGGGCGTATCCTTTGATTACGTCGTCCACGCCGCTGGATCCGGCGCTACGCAAGCGGGCCTTTCGTTAGGCCTTAAGGCGTTAGGAGCGAAGGCGAAGGCCGTTGGGATAAGCGTCGATTGGGAGAAGAAGAAGTTAGCCTCGGAGACGGCGAGGCTCGCGAATGAATGCTCTAAGCTCCTAGGCCTCGACGTGTTCGTAAGCGAGGGCGAGGTGATGATCTTCGACGAGTACGTTGGCGAAGGGTACGGAAGGCCGTCTATCGGGACGATCGAGGCGATAAAGCTGGCGGCGGAGACGGAAGGCCTTCTGTTAGACCCCGTGTACACAGGGGTTGCGATGAATGGGCTCGTCGAGTTGACGCGAAGGGGTTACTTCAGGGGAAGCGAGGTTGTCTTCCTTCACACGGGCGGGACGCCGTTGATATTCGA
>WUQV01000120.1 GCA_009889585.1 Candidatus Bathyarchaeota archaeon
CAATTCTCTTAACGAGATTCCCTCACCTGCGTTAGGTCTTTTCGCTATAAGCCAATCTGACTTTCAATTCTCTTAACGAGATTCCATCGCCAAAAGCCTGAATGAGGCTCCTTCTTTAAAAAGACTTTCAATTCTCTTAACGAGATTCTTAAACAAGCAGGATGGGTGCTTGAGTAAGTTCCTGTATTACTTTCAATTCTCTTAACGAGATTCAAGATCGTTGCGTATAACTTGCAGAAGCTTGCGCGACAACCTTTCAATTCTCTTAACGAGATTCCGACCCCTTCGGGGGTTCCTTTCGCCGAAGGAAGATCGTATAGTGCCCTTTTAAGCTTTGTCCTTTCGGCTGTTGGGAATCTGCGAGGGTTCATCATCGTACCGCCGAAAGTCCGCCTCAACCTTCGCTCGAGCAAACCGGGTAATAAGGGCAGTAGTCGGGGCACTTAGGCCTCCCTGGATCCCTCCCTGTGACGACGATTTCGTAAGCCTCGTCCCTTATCTCTAGGAACTCCCTCCTAAGCTCATCGCTTATCACGAAGTACCTTAAGCTAAAGCTCGGGACGGCCCTTCCAGGGCTGATTTGAACGTAAATAACAAAGCCGAAGTCGACTGGCACCCCTTCCTCAGCCTCTATGGCCAACGCGTAACCAGCCGCAGCGTAAGGATGGAACTCCCTAACCTCGCCGGTCTTAAGGTCGGCTATCGCGTTGAAAGGCGTGTAGATATCGACGCTGAGCTCCTTCCCAAGCCCGATCAAGCTTCCGTCAACCTTTCGTTCGACGACAGGCGGGACGGCTACGCTAACGAGCGCATCGGCATCCGCATGAGGGTACTTCGAAAGCGCTTGATCGATCCTAGCGGCCGCTTGAACTATTAGGAACCTAAAGAATGAAAGAGCCTCGCGTTCCAACTGCTTCTTAACCTCAGCGCTTAAAGCCCCGAGCTGAGCCTCCACGATTGCCATCGTGCGCTCGGTTACCTCGCCTCCCTTGGGCAGGAGGCCTTCGATCAGTTCGTATCCGGAGGGGAGGCCGGAGAATATCGACTTCTTAACCATGGCGATGGCTTCGCGGTTGACGGCATGCAACGCTAGACCTCTCGCCATTCTAACGCTTACTGGCGGTTTAACGTTGAGGATGCGCCTTAGGTATACATCCCTTAGCGTTAAGCAATAGCGAGCGGCGAGCTCGCTTACGCTAAATAGTATCGATCTTGACGGCGGCTCCACAGGCGGTGAATCAAACGACCAACCGCGTAGCTCCTCGATTATGCCTCTTTGCGAAAGGTCCTTCCTTAACAGCTTGAACCTCCTATCGAGATCGAGCCTATCGACGAAGAACAAGTCTCTTCCACTATTAGTCAACAGGCGAACACTTAAGGTTATATTATCGTGAATCTCGTTAAAAGAAGAAAGGAAAAGGCTTAAAAGATATCAGATAGTCAAGATGTCGAACCGCTGAATCTTATTGAGAGAATCGAAAATTGAAGCGCCTAATCGTGAACGAGCCGGGCTTATTCGTTGGAGTGAAGAACGGCTTGGTGACCGTTTGGAAGAGAGGCGAGAAGGTGGCCGAGGTCCCTCCGCCTCACGTAGGCCAAGTCGCCGTTTTCACGCGTGGCGCGTCTCTCTCCTCGGCCCTCTTCAGGCTCTTGGCGAGGCACAGGATCGACCTCGTCGTCTACTCTGGCTACGGCCTTCCAGTCGCTAGGCTATCGAGCGTAAGGGCGAGCGGCGCTGTGAAGTTAAGGAAGGCCCAGTACAAAGCCCAAGGGGAGGAGACAGGAGCGACGATCGCCAAGATGGTGGTCTTAGCCAAGCTTATGAACCAAGCCACCATATTGCGCGAGGCCGCCAAAAGCAGGATGAGCAGCGACCCGGAGAAGTCGAGAACGCTAACGTCGATGGTCGAGGAGATCAGGCGCGTGGTTCAGCTGGTTGCAAAGGTTAATGGGAGGAGCGCGGAGGATGTTAGAGGCGAGCTGATTAGGCTTGAAGCTGATGCCGCGGAGACCTATTGGAGGGGCTTTAAACTGCTCCTGCCGGAGGACGTCGAATTCCCAGGTAGGAGGAAAAGGTACGAAGCTCCTAGCGACCCAGCGAACCTCTCGATTAACTTCTGCTACGGCCTCTTAGCCGCCGAGGTATTGCTAGCGGTCGAAAGATGCGGCCTCGACCCATTCGCTGGCTTCCTTCACGCCGATTCCCCTCGTAGGCCAGCGCTAGTGATGGACATCATGGAGGAATTCAGGCAGCCCGTCGCCGATAGAGTCGTATTAGCGTTTTTATCGAGCGTGGATAAGGCCGCCTCGTTAGTCGAAGGAGGTAAGCTGAAGAGACAGGCTAGGTTTGAGCTTGCGAAGGCTTTCTCCGAAAGGCTCTCCAAGGTCGTCACTTTCGCCGGAAGGGCTCTTCCGATATCGAGCCACGTATTGCTACAGCCGAGAAGGCTTGCTGCATTTTTGCTCGGAAAGGCTCCCAGATACGCACCGTTCACTACGAGGTGATTTTAATGCAGACGTTAGTTATCTACGACATAAGCGATGATAGCGTCAGGCTCAACGTGAGCAACGTTTGCAAGCGCTTCGGTTTGGCTAGGATACAAAGGAGCGCCTTCATGGGGCCTCTCAGCAGCTCAAGCCGCAAGGAGTTGATCGCGGCGCTAAAGAGGGTGCTCGGCGAGGCGGACGGCAACGTACAGGTGTTCGTTATGTGCAGAGCGGATCTAGCCATCCGAGAGGTCTTTGGCAAGCCGTTCGAGGCTTACGCAAGCAAGGAGGAGCTATTGGTGTAAGGTGCTTGTCGGAGGACGAGTCGCTTAATCTAGTACCCGTGACCTGGGTCAAGCAGTATCACTTCTGCCCTCGTATCGTTTACTTCATCGGAGTCCTAGGCTTTGACGAAAGGATCACAGAGAGCATGATCGAAGGAAGGGAGGAGCACGTCTCCGAGGACGAAAGGGAGGCTAGGAGGAAGACGTTAGGAGGCGGGAGGAAGGAGAAGGTTAGGGCTAGGTGGAGCAAGCTACGCATAGCCTCTGAGAGGCTCGGGCTTTTCGGCATCGTGGATGAGGTCGTTGAAACCGATAAGGGGCTTGCGGTGGTCGAGGTCAAGTGGGCCAAGGCGCCAAAGAGGCCTCACCCAGGCCACATTTATCAAGCCGCCGCTTACGCGATGCTAGCCGAGGAGGAGATAAGGAGGCCCGTGAGGAGGGCCGTGATGATCTACGCGAAGGGCAAGAGGAGCTTCGAAGTCGAGGTTACAGATGACGTTAGGAGACACGTGTTGTGGACTGTCAGAAGGATCAAAAGGATTGTCGAGAGCGAGCTACCGCCGATGTCAGCAAGCCCTAAGAGGTGTGCGAACTGCGGCTTCCTTAAGGTTTGCGGCGGCGCCATGGTAGAGCCCTACAGATCCCTGACCGCCGAGGGGGTAAATGTTTAAAAGGCCAAAAGGGGCCTTTTCTTGAGGAAAAGGGCCCGGGAAGGGATCGG
>WUQV01000121.1 GCA_009889585.1 Candidatus Bathyarchaeota archaeon
CATCCTAGGGCATCTTGGCAGAGGACGGGCGTCATCTTCGTCCCGAGGGGCAACAATCCTAAGCTGGAAATTTTGAAGAGAATGGGCAAGGAGTTGATGGAGTTGAGGAAGGAGGCAGGAGGACGAGTTCGCGCTTAATTAGCGAGCGTGCTCCTTAGCGGCTCCCTTAGGAAGGAGAACGGCGTTTATCAATCCATCCTGCCCCGGCCTTGAGGAAACTCGCGCCATCCCTAAGGGCGTCTCTATTAAGGCGCCTTTCGTTATAACACCTCTTCTATCGTAATCTACGTTCGACGGGTTCTTAATAACGCGCAATATCTTGACTTTCTTCGTCTCCCCAGTCGTCGGATCGGAGACGCACGCGTACTCCTCGCTTAAAACTCTAACCTTTAAGGCCCCACCTCTCCTTCGTTCGACCTTTCGCTTCGGCTCTCCGACCGTCGTTTCCGTCGGAAAGGAGCCCTTTTCACAAGATTTCCTCTTACGATAAGGCCTCCTTCTTCCACCGGTTCTCTTTCGCTTACGAAGGTCGTCGTGATACGGCACGCATATTCCTTTAGCACTACGCCGTATAAGGATTATTGGATCGTAGCTTCATCGAGCTAAAGCCGAGGGGGTCGTTAAGTTGAAACGAAAGTTGCCCAACAGTCGAGCGTATCACTTATCGGAAGATCGCGTAAAGAAGCTTATGGCTTGTGAAGCGATAAACGACTTAACGACACGTATAGATCAATAGTTATAACATCTGCACGATTGTAAAAGAGGGCGCTAACGTGAATGTAAGGAAGATAAACGCCCTTTTAAGGGGATTAGGATGTTAGGTTAGAGGTCTCGCTTAACCGTTTCTTTCGTATCAGCTAAGCGGTTGACGTTAAGCGATTTTTGCTTAACGGAGGGCTACCTCTATGCCCTCTTGCCCTAGGCTCATCCCCTAGGCATCCTCCCGTATGTTGAACCTCTTCATCCCTATCGGAGGTAGCACAGGAGTGGGGGGTGACCCGCTGATCATAGCTCCCATAAGCCCTTAGGCCAGCTCAATCCTTCCATCGGAAGAGCTAGCCTTCATCAGCCCTTGGAAGCCATGACCGTAGGTAATCGGATACAAAAAGTATATAAAGATTTAGTTCCTCATCAGCTGTTCTCCAAGACTTTCAGCTATTCCTTTAGCTACCTCGCTCTTAAACAAGGAGGGCGCCGAGTAGGGCAACGACCCTGAGGCTGCCTACGGCACCTCCGAAGAGCACCTCCTCTATCAGCACCGTCGCCGCAAGCAGCTCGGTCCATGTAGATATCATAATCGCCGTCCGATAGCGGAGGTCATGAACACCTCGGGGTGCGAGTTCGCAGCCGCCGGGCCTATAAGTTACGGCCCAGCTCCCGCCGTCGGCGCTCCGAGGGAGCTTTAAATCCTGCACGGATGAACTTTTTAGCCGCTTGGCGAGGGCCGAGAACTTTAATAACTCACGAGCTCGTTAGCGACGAAGGAGGTGCATGATGGCGTTCACTGTTGTTTTGCCCGAGAAGGCTTTAGAGGTCCTCATGAAGAGGTCAAAGTCTGAGGATAAGGCCGTGGAAGAGCTCATCAGCGAAGCCGTACTTCAGCACCTTAACATCGTGGACCCAGAAGCTAAGGTCGAGCTTCACCTCAAGCTATGCGAGAAGTACATGCGTGAAGCCGAGGACTTCCTAGCCAAGAAGGGCTACGTCCAAGCGTCAGAGAAGGCTTGGGGGGCCGCCTCGCAGGTCGTTAAGGCGGTGGCAGCTAAGGAGGGAAGGGAACTGCGAGGCCACCCAGCCCTCTGGGAGTACGTGAGCAAGCTGGCTAAAGAGCTCGACGACTTAGAGCTCAGGCATCTATGGAGAACCGCTAACGCCCTCCACCAGAACTTCTACGAAAACTGGATGCCGCCGGAAGAAGTCGAGCTATCGGTGAAGGATGTCAAGAGCCTTCTCGAGAAGCTGAGAGGGGCCATCGTCTGAACATAAGAGCTTCATAAGAGTTGACCTCATATAGCGTCAAGAGATAGGCACTATGGTTAAGACGCGTAGCAGGTTCATCGAGCAGCTATCCTTTAGCTCTTTCGACAGGCTTTAACGGAGGCTTAACGTTGGAGGTCAAAATCCGATTCGTTGAACGCGGCCTCATCGTGAGAGCAGCCGACAAGGATTATGCGATAGATGGGGTGGAGGGCTATAGGTGCGACGCTCACGTAATAACGCATGCGCACTCGGATCATTTACCTCGTTCGTTATGCGGCGCTCCGATTTCAAGCCAGGAGACGGCGGATTTAGCAGCGTTAAGAGGCCTTAAGTACGAGCCGAAGGGAACGTGTGAAGTTGAGCTATTGGACTCAGGGCACATACTTGGCTCTCGCGCCGTTTTGATAAACGGTGAGGTACTTTACACAGGAGACTTCTCGCTGAGGGATCGCGCGTTCTTGAAAGCATTCAGGCCTCCACGAGCTAAGCTGTTGATTATGGAGGCGACGTACGGGAGGAAGGAGTACGTGTTCGAGAGCTTTCGGTCGCTTTACGCTCGAATACTTAACGACGTTGCTAAGGCGCTTTCAGCTGGAAAAGCCGTCGTAGCAATCGGCTACCCTTTGGGAAAGGCTCAACTTTTAGAGCATTTGCTTAAGGAATTCGGCGTCGTCGTACACAAAGGCCTTGAAGGATATCGGGAGGTATACAAGCGAGCTGGCGTTAAGTTGGCGAATGGAGCTAAGGTGATAAAGGGGCTTAATGAGGTTGAGAGCGGCGAATTAGCGATAATACCATCGTACGTTAAAAACGAAAGCTTGTTGGCAGCTAAAAGAGCTGGTTGCTGGATCGCTGAGTTCACGGGCTGGGCCTCGGCTCCATGGTATAAAGCCAACACGATCGCTGACGCCGCTTATCCGCTTAGCGATCACGCGGACTTCAACGAGCTCATAGAGCTAGTGAGGCGCGTCGAGCCCAAGAAGGTATTCGTAGTTCACGGTTTCGCCGAGGATTTCGCTAAGACATTAAGGGGAGAGGGTTATGACGCAGTAGCGCTTAAGGGAGGTCAAGATATCCTCGCCAACGTGATATAGGCTGCCGTTAAAGGTTCCTATCCCTCACACTCTAGGCTCGAGCTCAAGGCGCCTCTGATCGTAACGAACTCCCAGCCGAAGCCCAAAGCTCAATAAGCTGAGGTGGCAACGAGGGCTCCGAATCAGAACGGACGTCGTTAAGATAAGGGCCTAATCGCGTCTCCTCACCTTCGGCTTCAGTGACAAGAGCCTCCTCCTGAGCCTTTCCGTCGATTCTATGTCGGTCGCTTTAGCTGCTAACGTAGCCGATAGAGCGGTTGCACCAAGGCTGATCAGGAGCTTGGAGCATAGGCTGGCATCGCGCTAGTGAGGCCGAGCGTTAGGACGAAGACGAAGCCCGTGAACGGGTTGCTTAAAGGTCCTCGGAAGGCCGGCGTCCAAGGCGCGCGTTAACGGCAATAGTCGCCGTCAAGCCTTTAGGGCTCCGATCGAGAGAACGGCTGAATGCTTGAAGAGGAGCTCGAACTAGCTCCCTCCACCTGAAAGGATCAGAATTTCGCTGAGAAAGAAAGAAAAAGTTATGAGGCCCTCGTCCTATAAAGAAGATGATGGACCCCTTAATCCTTTCGATCATCAGCGTCATCCTCGCATTATGCGTCCTCGTTGAGAATACCATAGGCTTGTTGAAGATAGTCCAAGGGATTAAGTCCGTTCAAGAGAGCGCAAAAACCATTCAAGAAGGGATTAAATTAATTCAAGAGGGGGCTAAAACCATTCAAGAAGGGATTAAATTCATTCAAGAAGGACAGATAGCCTTACAAAAGTCCATAGCTGAAGATCATAGGGTGATGATGGAGGCCCTTGAAAGGATCTCCATCAGGTTACAAGAGGGCAGACAAAGCTCATAGCTGCTTAACGTCGCCCCTTGGCTACATCTTGAGCGACGAAGTCAACATCAAAGCTCTAGGAGGTGATAGGCCCAGCCGACTTCGTAAAGGAATCCCCTCCTTAGGATAGGAGGTCGAAGCCGGATCCTAAGAGGGCCGTTTAAAGGCGATGGCGGCTTCTTATCGTTTTATCGGCTTATAGAGTTAAGGTCCTCACCCCTTTGGTGCCCTCATGAGCTCTAACGAGGACGCCATCTCCTTCACTAACCTCAGGACCCCAGCGGCGTTAGCCTTTTCGAAAACAGCCTTAAGAAGATAGAGATTAAAAGGTGAAAAGTTGCCTTCTTATAGGAGTTCCTGGGAGGAGGGCGATGAGTACCACCGTCCCTCTAGTGAGGGAAGTTAGACTTGCCCTACAACCACCGGTTCCAAGAGCCTTGATGAAAAAGTACGCATGGGCATTTGATGCTATCGTGAAGGAAACCGTAAGACCTTTGCTCTCCGCGTCTCTCGAAGAGCTAGAGCGAATGTTTCTTGAGAAATTTGCCATATTCCATTATTACCGTTGTATACTATCAGCTCTTATGCTTGAAGCATATCATGATAGGCTGGATGAATACGAGGAGATACTACGTACATCATTCGAGGAAGCCGCCCGCTTAGTGAGGGAGAAAGGGATGCTAGAGCGACCTGAAGAGTTCATCGAAGGGCTAGCTACGATCTTAACTGCGGGCTCTGGGCACTGGATAAGTTAAGATTAGAAGGCATCACAGGGCTGGTGTTTAAGCTCCTTAGCGTTTCAGACGAGGCGATCTCGGGACTAGTCTCTTACGCAAGCGCTGCGGACTACGCTGCGGTGTCCGTGCTGATAGGATTGGAGATGGAGGCTAGGAGGGATGTGTTAAATACTCTAGCTTATTGGATGAGCTGCTACGCGTCTGAGCTCGATGCCTACGTTGAGACTGTAGATATACTGATCACGCCAGAGCGTTACGAAGCTGTAAGGGATTATGTTGAAAGGAAAAGGGTGCGGGGCTGAAAGAACATCGCACTTCGAGAGGGCTCTTCGCAAGCTCGATAGAACCGTAAGGGAGAGGCTCGACGGCGCGTTAAAACTATTGGCGGAGGATCGGCTCGTAGGACATCATCTGAAGGCCGAACTGAAGTACCTTCGATCGCTAAGAGTCGGAGACTACAGAATAATTTACGAGCCCGGAGACTGTACGTTGCTGGCGCGGGACGTCGGGCATAGGAGGTCAGTATACGGAAGTCGTTAAGAGCTGATCGTAGCAAACCCGTTCAATGTCTAAGTTGGGTCGCGTCAAAACACGTGATAGCCTATGGCTCGAACGCGTAGAGGTTGGCTGAGGTCGAGATTCCAGTTGATGGAGGATCGGTCTACACTTGGATCTCGAAGTAGGCAATCCTCGCTAGGATTGACCAGGCTCCTCGACCTTGATGCCATTCCGATAATTCGATCCGCTTATTTACTTCTTTAATTCACACATCGTAAGAATGAAGCTGACACATCAAATAGCTGATAAGCACGTGCGGCTCTCAGAAGTTATACATCGACGTTTCATGATGTTTCATCGGCCCAGCTAGCTTCAAGGAGACGGCG
>WUQV01000122.1 GCA_009889585.1 Candidatus Bathyarchaeota archaeon
CCTTGTGCATACGATGAATAGATAGCAAAGCCAAGGGGGTTATCGGCGAGCAGTTCGCATGACGAGGAAAGCCTTCCTAAAAGGAAGGGAAGAACGCTTCTTCATTCTATAACATCCGCCTTAGCGATCTTCCTAAGCGCCTTCAACTACGTAAACGACGCTCCAGCTACTAGTTTGATTTAAATAATCCATGAATAAATCTTATGAGGGGAATCATGACCGAGGCCGTTCTAAAGAAGAGAAAGGCCTTAAATTACTTCCTTAAGGGGCTTTTAGATAGGGCAAGGAGTCAAATCGCCAAGGTTATGGCGTTCGGAAGCTTAGCGAAGAAAAGCGTGAGGGATGAGAGCGATGTGGACGTATTCATAGTATACCATGGGGATGAAGAAAAGCTCTTAGACATAGTGAGCGAGTTAAGCTTCGAAGCAGCCCTTAAATACGGGGAATCCGTAGAACCCTACCTCATGTCCGTACACGAATTCAACAGCCGCAAAAATTCTTCCCTCTTCTTAAGGGAGATAATCAAAACGTGTGAGGTGGTTTATGAAATGGATGAAAAGGAATCCTGCTCACTAGAAGCCCAAGACTACGTGGACCTAGCCGAGGAATTCCTAACGTACGCCAATGGCGCCATAAGTCGTAAAGAGCTAAGAGCAGCCGTGGATGAAGGGTATAACGCCATAGAACTCGCGGTCAAAGCCCTCATACTTATCAAAGGGGAAACGTTAGCCAGCTCGCATGGAGGGATCGTCCAGCAGCTTGGCAAACTCTACGTACTTACGGGGGAATTGCCTAAGGAAGTCGGGAAAAACATGCGAAAGGCCCTAATCTTAAGAAGTAAAGCCAGATACGACCCGAAGGCTAAGATAACGGAAGAAGACGCCACCTTTGTGACGAAACTAGCTGAGGAGCTAATTCAAGCGCTCAAAAGGGAAATTCAAAAGATGCAATGAACGAGCAAATGATCGTGCGAAAACCTATTGGACTTAATGAGGATGGCTATAGACGTTTGTAATAACAAAAAAGATTGCGAGGTTAAAGGCCTAAAGCAAGGGCGAAGAAAACCCCGTCATCAAAGAGGCGAGCTCCATGGGTTGAAGAGCGTAACCTGAGGCTTCTATAACTAGCAGAAACATGTCTTCTGCTAGTATAAACGATTTTAAGCCTTTAAATAACCTTATATTCTTCGCCCCTTACATTCCATTACGGGCAATTATGGGATTCACTCTTGTAAACTTAAAGGTTTACGGCAAAGAAAGGTCCAAGTGCTTAGTAGCTGCAGTTAACACGGGGTTCATTGGCGATCTAATAGCTCGTCCGGAGGCCTTAGAGGGCTTAGACGTAGAGCTTAAATGGGAGAGAATTAGGAAGTTGCCTGATGGAAGGAGAGAAACGGTCAAGTACGGACTAGGCTCCATGGAGATAATGGGGGAGCTAACTAGCGTAGACGTAGAGGTATGGAGAGAGCTGGAGCTACCGGAAACGTCGAAGCCCTCTTAGGGGTCGTAGTCTTGTGTAACAGCTGATGAGGAACTAAATCTTTATATGCTTTTGTACCTGACCACTTACGGTCATGGCTTTCAATGGCTTATGAAGGCTAGTCCTTCCGATGGAAGGATTGGGCTGGCCTAAAGCCCTTGGAAGTTATGATCGGCGGGTTACCCCCGCTCCTGTGCTACCTCCGACGGAGATGAAGAGGTTCAACGTACGGGAGGATGCCTAGGGGATGAGCCTAGGGCAAGAGGGCATAGAGGTAGCCCTCCGTTAAGCGATAAGCGTCTATCGCTTAACGTCAACCGCTTAGCTGATACGAAAGGAACGGTTAAGCGAGACCTCTTAGAGAAGCTAGGGCTTAAGGTAGATCCTAAGACCAAAAGGCTAGAGAAGACGGAGCTTTATCTTCTTTAGAAGGCATGAGATTAGCTTAATATGAAGGCTGCATAGGCAGGATACAAAGGATGTTAACGATGCTCATTAAAAAGCGCAAAATCTTATGAAGGCGATTTAACTTGAAATGTCCTTCCAGATAAGGATGGGAGCCACTTGAAGAAGTACTTAACTTAATGGAAGAGGTTATGACTATGGCCTTAACCGTTAGGCTTAGCGTAAGCCTAAGAGCGCAACTTAATGGGCTCCTTCAAGCGGCTCAATAGAACGACGCGGCTTTCCTCCGATTCATCGATTATATTGTAACCTATCTCATTAGCCAATTGAACTGCGAACTTACGAACCTCCTCATGGGTCGGCATGTTCTTGAACTTCAAGCGTAACGTCGACATCCCAACGTGCATGTACGCCTTAGGCTCAACGTACGTTGAATTCGTTCTCTCGATCAAACGAGCGTAAAGATCAGGTCGATCCATGTTTAAACCCTTCACCAAGGTTATTCGAATCACCGTCGGACATCTAAAGCTGTTTAACAACGAAAGCGTTTCATTCAACCGCTCCCAAGCGTTAGGGATTTGAGGGCGGCACGTCCTTAAGAAGGATCTTTTATCGTAAGCACAAACCGAGACGTACAACTGCGTCGGCTCCTCGCTTAAGTTAGATAACGCCTCCGGCAAGGTTCCATTTGAGACGAGGAAAGTCGTAAAGCCCCTCTCGTGAAAGCAGCTTATCAGATCGCCGAGATCAGGGTACATCGTGGGCTCCCCGGCTAAGCTTATGGCCGCATGCCTAGGGCTCAACGCCTCGGAGTACTTCTTCAAGTCAGCCTTCGGGTTGCCTTTGTAGCCGCTGAGGATCTGCAATTGGGCCTTGATGCAACCTTCTACTATTTCCTCGGGAGGATCCCACGTCGGCGCCTTCGTCTCAACCCATTCGATGCCTAAGTCGCCGCTTTGAACCCTCCAGCAGAAAAGGCATTTCATCGTGCAATAGAAAGCGGTCGGCGTCATCTGAACGCATCGATGCGTCTCGATGCCGTAGAACTTCTGTTTATAACAATGCCTTCCGCGGGTTAACGACTCGTAAAGCCAATGACAACGCTTAACGGCTGAATGGCTGCCGACGATATGATACCGTTGGGCTTTGAACGTCCGTATAAGTCGCTCCGGGATTTGAATAGTTCCCATGGCCAAGTCGATTATAAAACTCGCAAATAAAAGCGAAACGATCGCTTATGCCATCGCGCTTATTCATAAAAAGCTAAGGCCGTACGTTAAGAAGCCATATCCAATCGCAATTTACACGCTTAATACATTCTTTTGAGAAGATGAGGTTTTCACCCCGCACTCAGGACATTTAGTTACTTCTTCCTTTCTAGCTTCCTCTCATTAACTTCATAATAGAAGAAATCTTGCAAACTGCCTCCTTAATCGCTAATTGCTAAAGCAGAGGTAATCGTAGACCTAATCTTTTCATTATTTCTAAAAGCGTTATTCTTTATTGACGTTTTCAATCCTCATTCGATCAAAATCGACGACTCAACTATCTTTCGACGACCTTCCTTAGCATCGCTTGAGCCATTTTCAATCGAAATAAGCATAAAATGTGCCTAATTTTGCCTTTAACGTTAAAGGCGTTGATTAATTTAAACAACCCCTTTAGAACGGCAATCGCGAGCGATAAAACTTGAAATACCCGTCGCGCGATAAAGTAAATCGAAATGACCCCTGGACGAAGGAACGCGCTTAAGGGGCCTCTTGCGCTCTCGCTTTTGATATTGTTAATCGCTCCGTTTACGCCGATAGCGAGTTATGCCATCGCATCTTCATCAACTGAGGAGTACTGCCTTGAGGTGGACAAGCCGCCTGAGCCAAGGCAATTTCAACAAGGCGACGACGTAGTCATTCGAGCGATCGTAAGCAAAGGCAAGCCTTATTCAAAGTATAACCTTAACGTCACAGTAACAGATCCGTTTAACGTAACGCATCGGTCGGCCGTCATAGTGTCAACGGACGAAAGGGGCTTGGGGGAATCCTCAATCGTATACCCGAAGGATTTCTTAAGCCCCGCTGGCTACGTAGCTCACACGGGTTACGTAGGAGTTTATAAGGCTGCGTTAAACCTGACGCTCTCTATAACGAGCTTCTCCGTAGGCTTGACGAACGCGACGAAATATCATCGCTACGAAGTCGTCCACGTCCGCGCCATTAATTACGCTCCTAACGAAAGCGTGACCATAGCTATCGAATCCGTCGATAAAGCCATCTTAACGAGCGTGATTAACGCTTCCTCCGACGGAGTGGTAGACTTCCATTGGATGATTCCAGGCGATGCGTCAATCGGCGAATACGTCGTAAGCGTAAACGGGTCTAAGACTATGAAGCCGGTGAAGGACGTTCAACCTTTCCTCATCCCAGGGTTCCCCATAAGCGTTAAAACCGTGAACTTAGGTGAGGAGCCCGTATCGTTCGCGACGGTGAGGGCTTATCATTTCTATAACGAGACGAAGCGACTCGTTGAGGAAGAGGAAGCTGACGAAGGCGGCCTCGCCCTATTCCGACTTGAGGTTGGAAGGTACGAATTCGAAGTCCTTCGGAAGGGCAAGCTCGTCGGAAGATCTTCTCTTAACGTCGTTAAGGATGGCGTTAGAGACGTCGAGGTGACTTGCGATTTATCCAACGTGAAGGTATTTGTGATGGATTGGAAGGGCGAGAGTCCGATTCCATTCGTCCGCGTAGAGCTCAAGGCCTCATACTTAGCTGAAGGCGTGGAAAGGGTGGACGTAATCGTCGGGGAGTCCAACGTAGACGGAGTGGCAATCCTTCGTAACGCCTTCGTCAACATGAGCTATGCCTTAATGGCTTCTCGTTATGGGAAGGCCTTCCTCAATCGCACTATGGATATCCCTATGCAAGGGTGGGTGGACGTGACGATCTTCGTGCCGAAGCGATCTTTACATACCTTAATAGTGGACTCCAAAGGAGCTCCAGCATCAGGGCTTATTATTGAAGCTTACGAAGTAAGCCTTGGTATGGCGAAGGCTGTCGACGTAAGGGAAAGCATCGATGGAACTGCCTCGTTTGAATTAGACTTCGGGAGGTACCTTTTGCGCGTGCGCGAGAAGGACGTTCTTTTAGACGAGACAGCCATCGACTTAACGATCGAAGGCGAAAGCCTTAACGTAACGATTCGTTGTTTTATTTATAACTTAGATATCTTCGTTAAGGTCGTCGACCTCTTGGGGAGCCCTATCCCCAGACTAAGGGTGAAGTTGACGAAGGAGGGGACGGCCTATCAACGCGAGGGCCTTACCGATGAGAACGGAGTCGTTCTCTTCTCAAACGTTATCGGAGGGGATCTTAAGGCGTTCGTTTACGTCAAAGATGAGGAGCCGCCGGCCTTCGTTCAATCGTTTTACGTCGACCGGCCGATGGCTCTTACGCTTAAGGTTAGCAGGTACGTAATGGCCTTTGGCGCATTAACGGAGGCCTTAAGCTTAGCGACACTCGTGACGTTGGCTATCATCGCTTCGTTAGCTACGGCCCTTTTGATGAAAATGGGCTGGCTAAAGTGGCCCCTAGGAAAAAGCTTAAGATCGTAGAAATCTCATAATATACGGGTTCTAAGAGCGAGGGGCGAGCATCGCCTTGAGCGAGGTAAGGCATTGCCTTCCGACTTGTAAGTTATTTAAATGCGCGAAGAAAGCTTTAACGTTTCGTGGGAAGCTCATTTGGTGTCAATGGGCTGAGGAGAGATGCGAAGTTAAAAATTGTGTTTATGCTACTTGTTTAAAGCGGAAATTATTGCCCAGCGGGATATGTGGAGAGACCGTGAAGAGGAAGACGATTGAAGTGGAGCCGGAAGAAGTCGCAAGGCTAACGGTTAAGTTGAAGGGCAAGGCCTTTAGAAAGATCGGGGAAAGGGAGGCGTTTTAAGCTTCAAACGGCTTTGACGCGCTTAATGATCGGAGGCCTTATCTTCTTAAGAACCCTATAACGGCATTCAGGGCATTGAACCTCCCCCCTTTTCTCGATATCCTCGGCTGAGACCTTGGCCCCACACCTAACGCATTCGTAAATTATTCCAGCTAATGCCTTCTCCGCCATTTGACGTAAATAAATATCTAAAAGGACGTTAATAAACGTTCATGAGCATCGCTTAAGAGGGGCGTACGTTGAAAGGAGGTATTAAAAGTTACCTTAAGGACGAGCTAGCTCAAGAGGAGCTAAAGATGATATACAGGTCTTATGACGTAATCGGGGATATAGCCGTCTTACGAGTTCGAGAGGGATCAAAGAGGTTCATCCCCTTGATAGCTAAGGCGATCTTACTTATGCATAAGAACGTTAAATCCATTTGGTGTCAAATAGGTCCAATAGTTGGAGATCTAAGGCTTCGTGAGTTAACGTGGGTAGCAGGCGAAAAAAGGGCTGAAACTATTCATAAGGAGCACGGCTGCAAGTTTAAAGTTGATATAGAGAAGTGTTATTTCTCGCCAAGGCTATCATATGAGCGTATGAGAATAGTTCAGCAAGTGAAGCCTAGCGAAGTAGTTGTGAATATGTTCGCTGGAGTTGGTACGTATTCAATATTGATAGCTAAGCATACGAAGGTTGATGTCATATACTCCATTGATATAAACTTAGATGCTGTTAACTATATGCATGAGAACGTCAAGCTTAATAAAGTAGAGGGAAAGGTTATCCCCATCGAAGGAGATGCTAGAGCCGTTATAGAAAGAGGACTAAAAGGTGTTGCGGATAGGGTTTTAATGCCTTTACCTGAAAGAGCGTATGAGTTCCTCGATTGTGCGTTGTTAACGTTAAAGCCTAGTGGAGGAATTATTCATTATTATGACTTTGAACATGCTAGGAAGGATGAGGATCCTGTCGAAAAGGTTAGGAATAAGGTCTCGAAGAGGTTGAGGGAGCTAAATGTAGACTTCGAGGTGATATCCTCTAAGGTCGTTAGAGGCGTTGGGCCGAATTGGTATCAAGTCGTTTTAGATATATTAGTGAAGCCTAAGCGTTAAAAATGCTATGAAGTCCTTTAACGTTAAGCTCATGACCTTTAGATTTCCTCTTAGAAGGTATATAGGGTCGAAGCCACGATTAAATATAAGTGAAGATCGTTCGCTATCCCTTCGATAAGTTAAACGGCCTTCCTTCTAAGAGGATCCTTTGCGGTACTTTATCATGCCACTTTCGTAAGAAAGATAACTCTTCCTTTTCATCCCTTAATTCATC
>WUQV01000123.1 GCA_009889585.1 Candidatus Bathyarchaeota archaeon
AAGCTTCTTGAGGACGGCTTCATAGTCGCCATCAAGGGCTACGGAGGATTTCACATAGCGACCGCCACCACGAAGTCGAACCCGATTGCACGCTTACGTAAGACGAAGCATAGGGCTCAAAAGCCCTTCGCGATCATGGCTAAGGATTTAAACGCCGTGAGCACGTTTGCGAAAGTAAGCCCTAAGGAAGCTGAACTCCTTACGTCTTACGCTAAGCCCATCGTCCTCTTGAGGAAGAACGAGAGCTACTATTTATCCGATTTAATCGCGCCTGAGCTTCATAACATCGGCGTCATGCTCCCTTACACAGGGTTACACGTAATGCTCTTCGACTACGTTAAGGAGCCTGCTTTCGTCATGACGAGCGCTAACGAGCCTGGTCGTCCGATCGTTAAGGATAATGATGAAGCGTTGAAAAGGTTGAACGACATCGTCGATTACTTCCTACTTCACGACAGAATGATAGCCCATAGGTGCGATGACTCGGTCGTCCGCGTTAACGACGATCGCGTTTGTTTCATACGAAGATCTAGGGGGTACGTCCCGAAGCCGATACGATTGAAGGAATCCGTTAAACGATGCTCGTTAGGGCTAGGCGCGGAGCTTAACGTAACGTCATGCGCGTTGCTAGAGGACAAGGCATTCTTCTCTCAACACGTTGGCGACGTAGAGGAAGTCGAAGCCCTCGAGTTTTTAAAAGAAGCCACGAAACGCTTAATCGAATTAACCAATTGTCGAGCTGAAGCCGTGGCTTGCGACTTACACCCGAGGTTCGTGACGACGAAGCTTGCGTACGAAATGAGCGATCGCCTTAAGCTTCCTATCGTTCAAGTTCAACATCATCACGCTCACGTCACGACGTTAATGGCCGAGCAATGGCTTGATGAGATGGTAGCCATCGTTTGCGATGGCTACGGATATGGCTTAAACGGTCAAGCGTGGGGCGGCGAAGTGTTATATTGCGATAAAGAGGGCTTTCGAAGGTTAGGCCATCTTCAAGAGCAACCGATGGTAGGAGGGGATTTAGCGACGTATTATCCGCTAAGGATGGCGGCGGGAATGTTACATAAAGTGATCGACGTGAGCGAATGGCTGTTCTCTTTAAGCGAACGCTTCCCTCATAGGAGGATGGAAGTTGAAGCGATCTTAGCGAGCCTTAAGAGAGGCCCTAAGTTGAAGACGACGAGCTGCGGTCGAGTCCTCGACGCCGTCGCTGCGACGCTTGGGATATGTTACGAACGCACGTACGAAGGGGAGCCAGCCATGAAGCTGGAGGCAGTCGCCGTTGAAGGATCTGACGTCTTAAGGTTAAAGCCTATGATAAAGGGGAACGTTATCGAGACGACCAACATGTTGTACGAAGTGTTTCACAGGAGGCAGGAGCTTCGAACGGCGGATTTAGCTTGTTCAGCTCAATCTTACTTAGCGAGGGGCTTAGCCGAATTAGCCGTCCACGAGGCCGAGAGGCTCGGCGTTAAAATCGTCGGGCTCTCAGGAGGGGTCGCTCATAACGAACACATAGTCAGATCGATCAAAAGGGCAATAGAAGACAACGGGTTAACGTTCGTCGTCCATGAGTTAACCCCACCTGGCGACGGAGGGATATCCTTAGGGCAAGCCTTCGTAGCTAGCTTCTCCCGCTAAGCGAAGTTAATTTATACTAGCGCTGGCATTTGAGTGATCGAATGTGCTTAGCCGTCCCAGCGAGGGTCGTCGAGGTCGACGGCGATATCGCGAAAGTGGACTTCGGACATGGGGTCTTGCGAAAGGTGAGCTTAGCCTTAGTTGATGCAAAAGTAGGGGATTATGTGCTCGTTCATGCGGGATATGCTATTCAAGTTATTGATGAGAAAGAGGCTATGGAAACCCTTCGGATCTTAGAGGAGATCCTTAGGTTTTCTGAAGAGTAAGATGATGGTATAATATGTTGATTCAAAAGAAATTTAGATGTATTAAGCCGGAGATCCGTGTGCTGGGGATTGATGATGGAATATTCATTCCTCGTGCTAAAGGCTTAGTCGATATAATTGGAGTAGTATTTAGAGGAGGTCGTTGGTTGGATGGTGTAATGCGAACGGAGGTTGATGTTGATGGCATAGATGCAACTGATAAAATAGCTTCTATGATCCTTGAGTCTTCGCATTATCAACAATTAAGAATAGTAATGTTAAATGGTATAACGTTTGCTGGTTTTAACGTTGTAAATGCTCAAAAGCTTTATGAAAAGGTGAACCTTCCTATAATCATTATAACTCGAGATAAGCCGAACTTTGAGGAGATACGAAAGGCATTAGAGGGCTTGCCTTATTTTGAGGAAAGGTGGAAGGCAATACAAAGCGCTGGCGATGTCGTCGAAGTCCGCGTTAAAAGGGATGGAAAGCCGATTTACATGCAAACGGTTGGGATCTCCGAGGAGGAGGCGGAGGAAATCGTAAGGAGGACGTCGACGAGAAGCAACATCCCTGAGGCGCTAAGGGTAGCCCATATAATCGCGTCAGGATTGGCTCGTTTTAAAGGAAGGGGCAATATATAACCTTTAAGCGTAGTGCGAAACGCTTAATAGAGGCTTCCTCAAGGGCAAGGAACAGCGGAGGCCTCGAAGGTGGAGTTCTGCCCTAGGTGCGGGATGAGGTTCATCTTAACGAGGAAGAGAGGAGGGGAGGGAATTACTTACGTAATGTCGTGTTCAAAGTGCGGTTATGAGAAACCGGTTGAAAAGACCTCTTTGACCTTAGTTAAGATCGTAGGGCCTTCTCCTAGGGAGAGCATAGCCATTATCGATAGAGAGGCTAAGGAGTTGAGGACTCTTCCAACGGTTAGGATGGAATGTCCACGTTGTAAGAATAACTTAGCTTACGTTTGGCAAGTACAAACTAGGGGAAGTGATGAATCATCGACGCAATTCTTTAGATGTACGAAATGTGGTTATACGTATCGAGAGTATAGTTAAATCTTAGGCCCATTAGCAAGATGCGTTAAAGTTTTTCAGTTAAATTGATTCATGCTAATTAGTAAAAAGTAGTATAAGAGGTTTAAGTCGAAAGGAGGCACGGTTAAATTCGCCTTTAAAGGCTCCTAAATCCTTATTTAAGCGAAGCCCTCTTTGCAGAAGGCTTACGTATGTTCAAGCTTAAGGTCGCGGATGCTCGATTCCTAAGGGACGTCATCAACGCCATCTTAACGCTCATAGAGGAGGCGACGTTTCACGTCTCACCAGATGGGATAAGGCTTCGAACCTTAGATCCGTCTAAAGTCGCCATGGTCGACTTTGAGCTGCCGAAGGAAGCCTTCGATGAATACGTTTGTAGCGAACGTGTGAAAATCGGCGTTAATTTAAGCGAGCTTTTAAAGCTTTTGAAAAGAGCTGGAAGAGATGAATACGTTGAGCTATCATTCGATAAGAAGAGCGGTAGGTTGAAAGTATCCCTCATGGGGAAGTACGCTCGAACGTTTAATATGCCGACTTTAGAGGCTGAAGAAGAAGAGGTTCCGACTCCAAGGGTGACGTTTAACGTTAAAGCTGAGATGAGAGCTGGTGGACTCAATAAGGCGATTGAAGATGCTTCATTAGTAAGCGATCACGTTAAGCTTGAAGCAGATGATGAGAAGTTAATTTTACGTGCGACTGGGGATTTAATGGGGGCGATCGTCGAGTTGAAAAAGGGAAGCGAAGCCCTCCTCAATGTAGAGGCTATTGAGTCATCAAAGGCTACGTTTAGCTTAAACTATCTATCGGAAATAGTTAAAGCGGCTTCAGCTACATCCGACGTAGTAACGTTAGAGTTTTCGACAGATATGCCGATTAAGCTCGACTTTAAACAACCGAAGGGCGGAAAGCTCGTTTACTACTTAGCCCCACGGATGGAAACGGAATGAATTAATATGTTGATGGAAAGGATGATTTTAACGAAAGAGGATTTAGCGAAATATCCATTCTTACGTGAAGCAGCAGAGTACGTGGAGGATTTAGGCCTTAAAGTGGAGGATCTAGATGATTTTGCTTATGAGCAAGTAATTAATAGGGCTGAAGAACGAGTTCAAGAAGCCATTCTATATGCCATTATTACAAAGCGATCTTATAATAATGATGTTGAGATATTATCGTTTCCAATTGCTATTTTAATTATTTCTACAATTGGTGATAATTTCTTAAAAAGACGTTATGCATTAGCAGAAGCTAAGCGAGCTTATAATTTATTAAAGTTGGAAAACGAGGAGAAAATATTAATAATGGCGAAGAACTTTAATTGGATTATATCTTTTAATGATAAAGGTGTTATTGAAGGATTACCTTATAAATTTTCAATTCATTTCATTAATTACCTTAAAAATGCAACGAGCATTAAAGGGGAGAAGTGGAAATTAATTAATCGAATTTTAATCGAAGGAAATGTTCCCTTAATGAAGGGCGAAGTCGCTCGGCTTTTAGCTGAGGAAGTACGTCGATATGTAGAGAAGAAGTTAGACGTAAAAGAGCTGCCGAACCTCCCGATGGGATTGGCTCGACGGGTTGAAATGTTAAGGGCTTTGTTCACAAGGGAGGAGGGAAAGGCCTCTTTAGAGGAGGTCCCTAAGGCCGTCGTTACATCGGCTTTTCCTCCATGCGTAAGGGCTTCGTATGAAATGACTCTCTTAGGTAAGCACATCCCTCACGTTAGTCGTTTTACGTTGACTTCCTTTTTGATAAACGTCGGAGTTCCCGTGGATAAGGTTATCGATTTGTTTAGGAATCTATCGGATTTCAATGAGAGGATGACGAGGTATCAAGTTGAGCATATAGCAGGTGAAAGAGGTTCAAGGGTTCGATACATACCTCCGAAATGTAGCACTTTACGAACTTATGGAGTTTGTGTGAATGTAGATGAAATATGTAAGGTCGTTCAGCATCCGCTTTCATATTATAAGAAGAAGTTGCAATTGAAATAATAAGTAGGGCTAAGTCCCTTGCTTTAACAAGCGATTAAATTAAGTGAAATAAATGTAAGAAGGGGAGCATCCCTTGGGGAAGAACATGAGGTTGGTCGTCGGGATATCAGGGGCTAGCGGAGTCGTATACGGCGTAAGGTTACTCGAGTTCTTAAGGAATAGAAGCGATATCGAGACGTTTTTGATAGTGACTAAAGCCGCTGAGAAAATCCTCGAAGTAGAGGCTGGGTTATCGATAAAGGAGGTAACGTCGATGGCGAGCCATCATTACGACGTAAACGATCTTAGCGCCCCTATTGTAAGTGGGTCATTTAAAACAGATGGGATGATCATTATTCCCTGTTCGATGAAGACTTTGGCTGGGTTGGCTGCTGGGTATTCGGATAATTTGTTGTTAAGGGCTGGGGATGTGACTTTGAAGGAGGGGAGACCTTTGATACTGGTGGTTAGGGAGACTCCGTTTAACGTCATCCACTTGCGTAACATGCTAGGACTTGCTAGGATGGGCGTGTGCATACTGCCAGCTATGCCTGCATTTTACATAAAGCCTAACTCTATTGATGACTTAATCAATTACGTCGTCGGAAAGGCATTAGACTCGCTTGGCGTTGAGCATAACCTTTACAAAAGATGGGGGACTTGAGCTCCTTAAGTCGTACGCTTGAATTCATCAAGGGCAAATTCGCCGAGTATTACGAAAGAGCTTCATCTAAGCTTAAGCCGCCTAGTTCCTTAGAACGACGAGAGCTCGGCTTCTCCTTATTCGAAGGAGGCATCATAAGGCATAAGCGCTTCACAAGCCTCGACGGTCTAACGTCGACGTTAAAGGCGTTAGCTCCCTCGGACGTTTACTACTCTTGCGCTTATTACGAAAGGCCGGATGCCACTATGGAGGAGAAGGGATGGCTAGGGGCTGACTTAACCTTCGACATAGACGCCGATCGAATTCGTACGGCATGTGAAAAAGCCCACGACTCTTGGGTTTGTACGAGCTGTGGAGCCGCCGGCCGTGGCGTCGCTCCAGGAGCTTGTCCGACTTGTAACGGCAGTAAATTTGAGGAGACGACGTGGCTTTGTGACGTTTGCTTGGAGCCTGCTAAGGCCGAGGTCTTAAAGCTCTTAGAATTCTTAGTCGATGACCTCGGCCTCTCAGAAGACGATATCGACGTTTACTTCTCAGGTCACAGAGGTTACCACGTTCATGTCGAAAGCGACGTCGTCCGAGGGCTAGATGCGGAGGCTCGAAGGGAGGTCGTCGATTACGTCATGGGCATTGGATTAGACATTCGCCTTCATGGCTTCGAGATAAGGGGGACGAGGAGGCCTCGGGTAGTCAGTTGCCCGAAGTTGGACGACGTAGGTTGGAGGGGTCGCTTGGCGAAGGGCGTTTACGAATTCCTTTCCATTGCGACGCGAGAAAGCCTCGAGGGTATCGGGTTGAGGGATAAGGTCATCGATATAATCCTCGCTCAAAGGGATCAACTATTGAAGGGCTGGGGCCTCCTTAAAGGAGTTGACGTCAATGGTTGGAGGAGGATAGCGAAGAAAGGGGCTGAGCTTCGATCGGCCAACGTAGATCCGGTCGTGACGACGGACGTTCATCGCTTAATTAGGTTGGCTGGAACGCTTCACGGCAAGACGGCTTTAAGGAAGGTTAAAGCGCCTTTGAGCGGGATCGAAGGCTTCGACCCATTGAAGGAGGCGGTGGCGTTCGAACGAGGGGAGGTGACGATCTTCGTTTACGAAGCACCCGAGTTTCGCTTAGGCGAGCGAACGTACGGGCCCTTTAAGGAGAAGATGGTCGAGCTGCCTACGGCTGCGGCGTTAATCCTTTTGTGTAAAGGAGTTGCAATAGTTAGGTGATTATTGTGTACGAGGAGCTTTATAATGCTTGGAAAAATGAAAGGGAGGAAGTAGAGCTTAAACCCTTGCCTAAGGATTTTTATATAAGGTTGATTGATTACTTTAAGAAGATGTTAGAGGAAATGAGAATGTTAGATAATAGGTCTATGAAGGCTAAGTTAATGAAGAAAGAGT
>WUQV01000124.1 GCA_009889585.1 Candidatus Bathyarchaeota archaeon
AAGCCGGTTAAAGTTGAGAACTTCTGCGAGAACCCAAGGTTCGGGTACCCATCGCATACGCTTTACCTTTACAAGAAGCTTTAATTGGGGCATCCTTCGTCCGACGAAGCTTAGTCAAAGTTTTTTATGGGAGTTCCTTCGTTCCTTAAATGAAGTTAAACGCGGCTGACTGAGGGATGCGGCCGGTCCCTTGGTCCTACGTTCATTCGTGGAATTGCATAGCATGTGGCGATTGTTGTAAAGAGTACCTCGTCGTCTTACGTTTTCAAGAGTGGTTAAACATAGTAAAAAACTACGGGATCGAGATGACGATGCCGAGTTTAAACAAGTTCTACTTGAAGAAAAGTGGCGATGGTCATTGTGTATTTCAGTTAAAGGCTGGTAACATCTCAATCTGTACGCTTCAACAAGCTAACATCAAGCCTAAGGCTTGTAAGCTTTGGCCCTTTAAGGTTCACGTCGAGCCAGCGTACGGACGGCCGTACGAAGCGGCATTTTACTACGGAGGTCGAAAGTTCTTCGTGTACGTAGATCCATCGTGCAAAGGGATCGTCTGGGGCCAGCCGTCGTCGCATTTCATCAACGCCATCGTTCCTGAGTTCATCGAGATAGCCTTAGGGGTGCGTGAAAAACAACATCATTCTACGTCTAAGATACCATTTTTGACCTTCTCCCCCTTCAAGAGGGGCTTTCGTTAACGGCACCTCTTCTGAACGGAAGACATTTAACGAGGAACACACGACTCGTATTGGGCGATCGAATTTGAACGTGAAGGTTAGAGCCTATGCGACGATAAGGGATGTCATCGGAGCGAGCGTTAACGTAACGTTACAAGAAGGCGCCGACGTCGAGCGCTTGCTCGACGAGCTCGTCAAGCTTTACGGCAAGAGCTTCTCCGAAAGGATCTTAGACGAAAGAGGCGAGTTGCTGCCTTACGTGAAGCTCCTCGTGAACGGAAGGGATGTCGACTTCTTGAAAGGCCTTAGGACGACGTTAAAGGACGGGGATGAGGTGGCGTTGTTTCCGCCTGTCGGAGGGGGAGGCTTCGAACGAGGAGCTGGGCTGAGAGCAGCTCAAGAGCTTGATTTCCTAGTTGAAATATTAAGCTACGCCCTCATCGAGCATCCGTCTTTTGATCGAAAAGAGACTTATTTCGCTTCATCTGAAGCGAGCTGAGAGAATCGAAGGAGGGGCAGCTCTTCGACGCGCTGGCCAGCTTCGATGAACTTAACGTTCCCTTCGACTAGCTTTTAATGTTAATACGCCATTGTAGAAGCACGTTAATCCATAGAGAATTTGTAGCATCTTAGTAGAAAATTGAAAGTTACTAAAGGTGGCACTTCTTAGAATAACACGCCAGTCCCTCTCACACGTACATCGCCTCTTTTAACGTCGAGCTCTATGCCCCACGCTTCAATCGTCGAAATTCCTATTATGAGCTGAGGGAAAGGGATTAAGACGCCCTCCACTTCGACCCCTTTTACAAAGTCCTTGCTTACGTAAATT
>WUQV01000125.1 GCA_009889585.1 Candidatus Bathyarchaeota archaeon
GACGAAGCGAACCGAAAATTACGAACAGGTTTAGGGTTGAGCGAGGTCCCACCTACTACGCACATGTTTAAGGAGGCCCTAACGGAGGTTCAAGGAATAGTCAAGAAGACGGGCTTCGACAAGCTCGTCGGATTTGAATGGAGGTGAGCCATGGCCGTGAGATATGCCCTCTTCCTCGGTTGCATAATACCGAATCGATATCCTAGCATCGAGCTAGCTACGAGGAACGTAGCTCAAGCGCTTGGGATGGAACTCGTAGACATGAAAGGCGCATCGTGTTGTCCTGCTCCAGGCGTGTTCAAGTCGTTTGATAAATTCACGTGGTTAACGATAGCGGCGAGAAACCTTTGTATAGCAGAAGGGTTAGGCTGTGATATCGTTACGCTTTGCAATGGTTGCTATAGCTCCTTAAAGGAAGCAAATATTATCTTAAAGGAGGATGCTACATTACAAGATAAAGTGAATGGAATATTACGGGACTTTAATAAGAAGTTTTATGGCAAGGTCGAAGTAAGGCACTTTATTGAAGTAGTTCAACGCGAAGTTGGTATTGATAATTTGAGGAGATTTGTGAAGAGGCCGTTGCGTTTAAACGTAGCAGTTCATTATGGATGTCATTTATTAAAACCCAAGAGACATAGGGAAGTAAAGAGCGTTGAGCGCCCAACGTTCTTAGACGAGCTAGTGGAAGCATTAGGGGCGAAGAGCATCTCCTATCGAGATAAGATGATGTGCTGTGGCGCTGGCGGAGGAGTAAGGGCCAGTAATCCTGATGTCGCCTTAGATATGACGAAGGAGAAGTTGAAAAACATTAAGGATGCTGGTGCGGATTGCGTAATCAGCCCATGCGCCTTTTGTCATCTTCAATTCGACAGAGGGCAAGTTGAGGCAGGGTTGCAACTTAACGTGCCAATATTGCATTACGTTCAATCGTTAGGGCTTGCGTTAGGCTTAGAGCCGGAGAAGTTGGGCTTATATAGCCATGCCATCTCCGTCGAGCCGATCCTTAAGAAGCTCGCTTATTAGC
>WUQV01000126.1 GCA_009889585.1 Candidatus Bathyarchaeota archaeon
ACGAACAACCCCCATTTGCCATCCCTTGAGATGTCTAAGGGCCATACCGTAGGAACCCTGAGGAAAGCCTCGACGATGCTTCTGATGTCCATACGTCGATCATGTTTAAGCCCGAAGGTTTATTAAGATTTTCAAGGGCCTCCATCTTCAAATGATTCTCTCGCTAGCATGGATGTTAATGTAAAAGCTTCGGACAAATCACACGAACTCCTGCCCTTAGAACATCCGGAGTTCAACTGCTGAGCTACGACGATATAAGATCTTCATCTCGCAGCCCATCGTCGTTAAGGCCTGTCGTTCGGCTCGACGTTGTGCTATGAAATTCGACGCTTCTCGCTCCGAGCCGCTGGAGAAAGTGCAGCGGCCCATGAAAGCTTAAGAATGCGATTAAGGCCTGTCCTGCCGAATGATTATGAACTGGGAGCTATTGGTGGGCTTAATCGGAATAGCCATTTCCATCTACTTCGGCTTAAACGGCTTAACTAAGAGAATCGCCGGCTTAACGGAGAGGGTAGCCACGAAGTACGACATCTTGGCGATGCTTTACGCGTTTAGCAAATCGTCGATTGAAAGGAGGCCGATAAGCGTAGACTATTTGAAGGAAGGGTACGAGCTAGCTAAGAATTTGTTGGGAGAAAGGCGCTCTAAGCCCGCTTGACGTGCAAATGCTTTTCCTTCTAAAGCCGCTCGCCGTCCCTTGAGGCGGCTCAAGCGCCATCAGCCACCTTCCTCGCGAGGCGAACGTCGGCGTACGGAGGATCGATATCGCTAAGCGAAACGCTGACGAAGGCCTCATAGCCAGATATCCACGATCGCCAGGGGATGCGAAACGACTTTAAAGCTATCCGAGGTTACGTGCAAGTCCATCCTCGTTAAGTCTAACATCGAAGGGATAGATTACGCCGTCAACCCTTACGTCGGCTGCGAACACGGTTGCGTCTATTGTTATGCCGTTTTCATGAAGCGCTTCTCAGGCCACGGGGAGGAGTGGGGTGTCTTCGTCGACGTTAAGGTTAACGCCGCCGAGGTCTTGGCTAAGCAGATTAAACGAACGAAGCGAGGGAGCATCACCTTCAGCACGGTGACGGATCCTTATCAACCGTCCGAGAGGAAGT
>WUQV01000127.1 GCA_009889585.1 Candidatus Bathyarchaeota archaeon
TCGATAAATCGTTCTTAAGGTGGAATTTACCCATCCGAGGAGCAACGTGGGTTATCGCGATCGCTTCGGCGTTTACGGCGCCATGGTACGTAACGGCCGCCGCCTTAAGCTTGTTGTTCTTAGAGTTCGTTCATAAGACGGTGAAGCTTTATCGACGTTGTCGAGATAAATGCGTAGCTTATTACGCGATTTTCTTCACGCTTTGGTCTTGGCTTAGCTTCGCGGTATTATACGGCTTAGCGCTCGGGTTGAAGAACCGCAAGCGACTAGCCCCCTTAAGGGCTGCCCTCGAACGTGAAAGATAGGCCGAGACTCCATCTCTCCCGTCGAAGTCATCCTTAAGCTTCTGAGAGGGCGCTGCGCTAGCAACACGGCGGGCCTTCATTTAAGCTCACATATAGTCATGATAAAGCGATTAAGGAATTACTCATACTCGCAAAATTAAAGGTTAAGGCCATTCAATATTCCGGCTTAATGCTTTCCTCCTCAGCTCTCTCCTTCTTCATACGCCCGCCTTAGGGAGGAATATCTCTATCTTAACTTCCTCCATTGAAGCATCGTTTAATAAGAGCCCTTTTCTCATGGGTCGAGATTATGGAATTACATCTTATGCCCTTCGACTCTTTAAACTTAAAGAAAATGATCGCCTCGACGATAGGGATAAACATAACTTAAGACCTCCTCTCCTACTGTATCTAAAGTTTCAAGGAAACAGGAGACTAAAGGCCTAATTTTTAGCTAAATCTTTAAGCATTAACACATCTAGTCAAAGCTCATGAGCCTCTATTTAATAAAGCTGACGTAATAAACTTCTAAATGACCAAACTTCATCCAATTTTAACTATAATGAGCTAACCCAGATCCCTACAAAGGTTTAATAACGCCTAACTGCTTTCCCCTCTTGATTCTTAAAGATTTTGTGTTAACGTCGTCTTACAGCTTAATTAAAATGGTTTCTATCACCGCTGCTATTAATAACGCGATGGCACAAATGGTCACCCATTTGTACGTATGAGATACCTCTCGTTTAAACTCGCCCTTTAAAGCAGCCCTTATGAGCCAAAGGCCTTGTGACATCGCGATCGAATACACGACGTATTCAATCCATGCATGAGGAAGA
>WUQV01000128.1 GCA_009889585.1 Candidatus Bathyarchaeota archaeon
CATATACTTGTTAATGCCTGTCGAATTAATGCTTAAGAAAGGTGGCATTATAATCATGGCATCTCATGTCCTAACGTTTGGGATGAAGTTTATCATCCATCTTATATTGAGGCTTGGAATCGAGTGTTAAGACAAACCCATAATCCATATGAAATTAGGGATTTATTCGAGGAGGACTTTGCCCATAGGCCTGAATACATTTATAAATATAGATTTTGCTATGCCTATCACCTAGTACGCGCCCCGTTTGTGCTTTATAATTATTACGTAACGACAGAGCACGTTAGTAAAGTCTTCATCGCTGAAGCTCAAGACCCGAAGGTCATTCGCCACATGAGTTTCGAGCCTACTAAGATGCTCAGGAAGCTCACTTATACTTATCCTTTAAGCACCTCGTAAAGTTTCGAGCCAAAGATTTACGCATTTATAAGCTATGCTAACAAGCGCTGTTTCAAGCCTCATAGGTATTCTGTGAACCTTAGGGATAAAAATCGACCCATAGCAACGTGAGGTTGAAGAAAAGCTTATATTCGACCAGAAGTTGCCTCATTAGAAATCAGCTTGAGTCGTTCATTCAAAGGGAATTCAAGCTTAAAGTAATGAGAAAATCGTTAGTATCACACCGATTGTAGCAAGCGTGTTAGTGAACTCCGCTTGTTACATGCTCACCCTCAATTCACTCATTTCAAGCAATATGTCCAGCTATGTGACCTCGCCACTCTTCTTAAGTTTCCTTGGGCGTCGCGATGAACAAAGCTATCGATAAAGCTATAGGAGCTATGCTCACTATTAAGAGCGGGAGCTTCATCACGTTCGGCTAAGCTTCAACCTCCCTTAAACTTTTGTTACGTCGCAATCACGGATAATGGAACATCTGTAAAGCTTATATATACGCCCTATTGTGCCGTTGATCGTCGTTAGAGTTGACGAGGGGCTAAAGGAAAGGATGGAAAAGTTCGCTCACATAAATTGGAGCGAGGTGGTTAGAGCTGCTATCCGCAGGGTTTTAGAGGAGGAAGAGGGGAGGAACCTAGCTAAAGCGGTGCTCATCAATGAGAGACTGAGGAGGAAGCCACCGGAAGGGGGATAGCGTTCGCGTGATCCGCTACTGGAGAGAGCGCAGATATGGTGGATGTAGTTGTTGATGCGAGCGTAATCGTCAAGCGGTACCTTGAGGAAGAGTACCAAAGGGAGGCGCTATTGATCCGGGATCGCTACACAGAAGGAGCTATCTTCCTTCATGCTCCTGCTCTCTTGCCTTACGAAGTCCTTAATGCCCTGCGCTATGGTAACGTGTACAACGCGGAGGAGCTGGTGTACATCCTAGAGGCCAAAGGCTTGTTAAGGGTCGTGCGCAAGGTTCTCGCTGTCAACTCTTATACAGGAAGGGCGCGCCTCGCTCTGGAAGGCCGCAGAAGAGAGAAGCTAGCTGATCGCGCATAACCTTTAAATATGCATGGCGGCTGCCTTTTCACTAGCGTGGCGTTTTCGCAGCTATTCCAGCGGGGCGTCGAGGAGATCAATAGGCGGGCGGTTACTGACGAGAGGATCCGGGAGGCGCTAAAGAGGTATGCCGGGAGGACTTTCGTGTTCGACGTTGCCAGCGACGCCGTCTACGTCTTTCGGGTGTCCGAAGGAGGGATTTCCTTCGGCATCCACGCGTCGTACACGCCGCACCCGTCGGACATGTACTTGAGGATGGACGCCGGGAGGGCCAAGAGACTCGTTGAGAAGAGAATTACAGTCGCTGACGTACTGCTCGGCAGACTAACTGGGAGAGTCGAGTGGAGGAACATATCAGTCGGAGACGTGGAGTACTTGCGGAGCCTCTTTGGAACCTAGCCGCCCAGCTGCCAGCAAGCTATTAAGGCCAGCTTTGCCTAGTTCAAACTGGTGCTCAGCCATGTGCGCGGAGACTCTCGATATCGCGAAGCACGCCCTCTCCTGCTTCTCGAAAGCCTGGAAGCTCGCTGAGTCGCTGGAAGCTTTCGCTCTGGAGTCAGGCGAGAAAGTTTTAGCGTCTGTTGTAGAGTATCTTGAGGAAAAGCTCAAGGGGTACGAGGGGATCGCTGAGCGGCTCAGGAGGAAGTACGGCTGCTCTTGCGTGGAGTTTAAGGAGAGGCTCGGGCGGAAGAGAACGCACACTTGGGAGGAGGAAGCCGACCTCTTTGACTGGGAAGCAGCGCTGACGGAAGCCGAGGAGCTGAGAGAACTACTTGCCAGCTTGGAGCGCTAAGACCGTTAACGAGTTCTATGACGCGGTCAGGAAGTGGTGTCTAAATCGCGGCTTAGAGTTTCCTAAAGTTATCGAGCGCGGCAGGAGGACGATAAAGCTCCGCGTACGCGTAAGCCGCGACGCCTTCATTGACTTATACTTTAACGAGAGTCTTCAAAAACTTACCTCAGCCTTAATCGTTAAGGGTGAACGCGTTTTCGGCATAAACGGCGAACCCGGCGCTTGGCATCGCCACCTTCTACGTAATACCTCGGTTCACGAGCCTATCCCGTCCATGAGCTTAGACGAAGTGTTTGGGAAGTACTGGGCTGCCGTCAAGGAGATTGGGCTCGTTTAAAGCGCGGAAGCCGTGACCCTAAGTCGTTCGCGTGGCAAGTCCTTCGATTTCGGCAGCTTGCTCGGTAATTATACGTACGCCTAAAACCTCGCGGTAAAGGGACCTTAAACGCGTACTCAAAGTCGCGCGAACTAAGCGGGCGTTTTTTCGCCAGAAGAGCGCTAGAACTTCCCAGCTGATTTATCCTTCTGACAAACTTCTCGGGCAACGCTTTTATTCGCTTTCTGAAAAGCTAGCGTTGAACATGCGGCCGGAGAGGCCAGTTATAATAGGCTACGGGCGAACGGCCCTCGGGGAGCACCCCGAGAGGAAGCCCGACGAACTCCTCGAGGAGCAGGGCTGAAGGCGCTCGAGGTGAAATACCGGGAAATCTAAAAGGCCTATGAGTAAGTACATGAGCGGCTATGCGCTGAGGGCTCCCAAAGTGGTCAGGATCGGGGACGAGGGAGGCGTTGAAGACATCGACGCGTTAGAGAGGTTGTATAAGCTATATGAAATACGGTACGACGAGAGTATGAGGCGCAAACGATTTGATTGCCCTCTTCCGTTTCCGTCGAAAAGCCTACATATTTGGTTTCTTGGCTTTCTGTATGATGAATAGTGGTCCGGGTTACGAGCATGAAAAGGCTTTTCGCCCTTGATCTGTCGATGCGATCTACTGCGTGTAAGTACGACCCTTGCATCATCTCCGATGAAAAAAGAAGGCCGAAGCTCATTTGTAAAGATTGCAAGGTCACCTTCATAAGCGATCGATTCCTCGGAGAAGATTTCCACAGAAGAGTTCTAGCGAAAGCCCTAGCGAGGAGCTTCCAGAAATACACCTACACGATTATAGCTGACGCTGTAGGATGCGACTTGAATTGTTGGTTCTGTTATGCATGGAAATTTCTCAAAAAGAGCTTGGCTGAGAAAGAGTGCCGGACATCATTTCTCTCTTCAGAAGAACTCGCTAAGCAGTTCTTCTGCAAGCTCAGGAAGGTTTCTTCTATGCAATATATGGTGGAGCAGATACGCCTTAAGGCTTACTTGGGTGAGAATGAGAGGAGAAAAATTATCGGACACATCAAGTTGAACCTTCCACTGACTAGAATAAGGATCTCTGGCGGAGAGCCCATTTTCTCAAACGAGGAGGTGCTGATCGAATACGATGATGAAGAGCCCATCCATCTCGCAGGCGTGAGATACTGGTTGACATTTTTTAAGGAGTTAGATGAGCTGGTTGGAAAGTTGAAGGGAGAAAGGGTTGTTCATTTTGTTGCTATGGACGAGTGGGATAAGAGCTCTCCCTATTTATCATGTCTATGCGAGGTACCGAGGAGATTGAGCGTGAGATTTGATACTAATGGAATTCTCTTTGGAAGCGAGAATATTACTGAGTCGTTCATAGGCGGTCTTTTCAAGCCTCACAACGAGGACAAACTAAGCAATCTATTCGTACAGATCGACTACTCTTTCAAGGGGGCTTCGCCAACTGAATATTTCTGGTCTCAAGGTACATCACTACCGGTTTCTCTTGAAAAGAATAAGCTCTCCTTTGTAGCTGAGGAGCATCCCCAATATAGAGGCTATAAAAATATCGTGAATATAATAGAGAAGTATGTAAATATTGATGGAGAGTTTTGCGATTGTGTGAGTATAATTGCTGAAAGAGGAATTGATCATGATAAAAAGCAAAGAGTATACCTTTACTATCCTGAGGCGCTGGACTGGGGGAATTTCTCAAAAATTACTGGGATAGAGCTCTCCCCTGTGATCAACTGCTTCGACCTCAACTTTGGGTGGCGTCCTGAAGCTAAAATCCGCAGGTATTCCGCACGAGGCGCTTTAATCAAAATGATAACGGAGCGAAGTTCCATCGACAACATGCAAGCCAGCATCCAAGAGCTCATAGATTTTAGGAATTTACACAAGGACGACCCCTCCTTCAAGGTGCTCGTTTTTCCCTATAGGGAAGCCGTTGAAGCTGAAGAGAAGTGGAGAGGCAATGAAAAAAGAGCCCCTGCAAACCTTTCCGATGCCCTCCTTCGGCTGGGTTCTTTCAGGAAACCCGGAGAACTGGGTGGTGGCCTTAAGGAATAAGAAATGGGGCGTGAGCCCGCATCTTAAGTTCCTGTGGGAGCGGGTAAAGGAGGGAGATCCCCTCTTCTTCTATGCGACGCGGCCTGTGAGCGGTTTAATCGGTATGGCGAGAGCACGATCGAAAATGGAAGAAAAATCGTTGCTATGGCCTGACGAAGTGCATGAGAATAGGATAAAGTATCCCTTTAGAATTGAGTTCGAAATCGTATCGATTATAAATGAGGCTGATTGGAGAGCTAAACGCCTTCCCATTCGATATCCCAATTTAATCCGCCATGGGATTAATGTCGTTCGTTATAAACGCATCGTAGATGAACTCGCTGGGATGTTAAGGGATTTTATGGAGAGTGCATAGGGTGTAAGAATCGATTTTAGCGGCAGCTGTAGTAGTTGATAATCGCGGAATAATCGTTCGCCAACGCTATGGTTTCTAGCAGCACCGCGATCTCGGAACGACTTAATGGGGTATTACGTTCAAAGGATTCGGACTTTTAACTCAATTCACGCTAAAATGGTTAGAAATATGAAGATCGAGTTGAGCTGCTAATTAAGCGGGCTTGAGGTAGCGTATCCCCTTTTTCCTCTCCTCTATAACTAAGCCCTTTTTCTTTAGCAACTCCAACGCTTCTTTCGCCCCTTTCGTTGGGCACCTTCCTACAACTTCGGATAACTTGATTCCAGCGGGATTCGCCTTTACTTTTTCGAGGATTTGCTTTTCCTCTAGCGTTAGCTCGCTCACGGTTATAACTTTCGGCTCAACGCGTATAAGTCTTGCCTACGGCTATTCTAAACCGTCTTTGAGGCCCGCTCTGGCGGTAGGGTCGTCGTTCTTAATCGGCGACTCGTCAAATAGGCCTTTCCGCGCCAGCTCGCCGACTGTAGGTCGACATCGAGAGCATGAGCTCGCGACTTTAGCGGCCGGTTCAAGAGGAAAGGGATGCTCGTCCGCTCGGTTGAGGCCTGAAGGCATTCATCAAAATCTTTATACGCAGGACTTGATCCCTAATTGATGATTATGCTGAACTATACCTTTATCAGGAATTCTAAAAGCTTAAGGGAAGTCGATCCGAAGCTCAAGTATCTGAATGTACTCATCGGCCCTAACAACTCAGGCAAATCCTTGGCGATGCAGGCCTTGACGTTGCTTCGACAATCGTTATGAGGCGAGGACTGATGGGCTTGAAGCTAAACCCATTAGGGTTATCATACAAGGGTTTAAGGAAGGCCTTGTCTAAGGCGTTAGGCACGCTTGTACTCATCCTCTTAATACTTCTAGCCATCTATCAACCGATTCTCCTTAGGGTTTCTGACGTCGTACAAGGGCCCTGGAGTAGCTTGCCTTTAGCTAAAAGGCCTAAAGGCGAGTGGCAGTTAAAGGGGTTAAAGGCAGAGGTTCAAGTATGCTGGGATCTATATGGAGTACCACATATATACGCTGAAAGCGAGGAGGATCTAGCTTTAAGCTTTGGCTTCATTCAAGCTTACGATAGACTCTTTCAAATGGATTTAGCCAGGAGGTTGGCTAGCGGTAGGCTTAGCGAGCTCTTCGGCAATGTTACGTATAGCACCGACGTATTCTACAGAGTCGTAGGGTTGAGGAGGGCTGCTGAGGAAACTTGGATTTACATGAAGCGTAGGCCCGAGCTCTCCAAGCATGTAGCTATCCTAGAGGCCTTCAGCTTGGGCGTGAACCAATTTATCGAATGGGCTAAGTCATCCAGAAGGGCTCCCGTGGAGTACTCCTTCTTAGGTGTTAGCCCTGAGCCATGGACCCCTGTGGACACATTAGCTATAGCAAAGCTGATCGCTTGGTCCCTTGCGGGCGACCTTTTAGACTTAGAGCTGGCTAAGCTTGTTTCAGTTCATGGCGTTCAAATACTCTTAGAGCTCGAGTTCCTGACGAGGCCTTTAAATACGAGGATCTTACAAGAGCCTCTTAAAACCGAGCCCTCAAGGCCCAACGCAAACTACGGCCTCGGTCAAGACGTTCGACGTTTAAACTTAGACGTCCCTCAAGCCGTACTGAGGTGGGCCGAGGAAGCTCGAAGCTTCACCAAGGCCTTAATTGGAGAGGGCTTTTCCAATAATTGGGTTATATCCGGCAGGCTTACTGATACTGAATACCCTATTTTAGCTAACGATCCACATTTAGCGCTTCAAGCGCCTCCAGTATGGTATGAAGCTCATTTAAACGTCAAAGGCATGATGAACGTTAGAGGGGTTACATTTCCAGGGGTACCGCTCATAGTTATCGGTAGGAACGATTATGTAGCTTGGGGCTTCACTAACGTAGGAGCTGACGTGGTTGACTTTTACTATTACATATGGAATGGAGATAAGTACTATTATAGAGATCGATGGATTGAAGTTGAAAGGGTTTGGGAAAAAGTATTGGTTAAAATTGGAGATAGGCTTGAAGAGAGATTAATCGTTATTAATATTACGGTACATGGTCCGCTTGTAGAACGGAATGGGGAAAGGTATGCTTTAAAGTGGACTGGGCACGAGGTTACTTTAGAATTCGTATCTATCTACCTTATGAACTTAGCTAAGGATGTTTACGACTTCATAGAGGCTCAACGTTACTTCGCCGTCCCAGCTCAAAATGCCGTGTTTGCAGACGTTTACGGCAACATAGCCTACAGCCCAGCTGGAAGATATCCCGTTAGAAGTCCAACTCCAGCGATCTTCGTTTCGGATGATGCTCTTTATAACACTGGCTTCTTGCCCTTTAATGGAAGCGCTTCTGAAGGAGAGTGGGAGTATTACATACCTTGGGATGAACTGCCTAGGGTTGTGAACCCAGAGAGAGGCTATGTAGTCACGGCCAATAATGCTCCTGTAGGCGGTTGGTATAAGTATTACCTTGGGTGGAGGTGGGCTGATAGATTTAGGTATGATAGGATAGTAGAGATGATAGGAGAAGCCCTAAGGTTGAAAGGTAAGATCGTGGTGGCTGATGTAGCTAAAATACAACTTGACGTTAAGAGCTTAGCAGCGCTTATGGTTAGAGATCTTCTTTTAGAGGCTTATTCAAGGAAGCCTAAGCTTTTCCAAGGGGAGCTTGAAGAAGCAATAGCTATGTTGAAGGATTGGGATGGCTTCATGAGCATTAACTCATCAGAGGCGGTTTTATCGTACTTCTTAATGCTTAAGGTTCATGAAGTTGTATGGAAGGATTGGCTGGAGGCCGCAGGGTTAAGCTTAACCTTCTTACCGTTCGAGTTCACAGAGCTAGTTTTAAAAGGTGCTTTCGATGGAGAGATTAGGTTCCTCAAGCTACTTAAGATAAGTCCTGAGGAGGTAATGGCTAAGGCTTTATCGAATGCTTTAAGCGAGGTTAAGCTTAGGCTTGGCGCTGATAAGAAAGCGTGGAGATGGGGAGATGTTCACGTATACGTGCTTAAGCATCCCTTAGGCATAGTCCTCCCATGGTTGAATTACCCTATTAAACCCGCCCCAGGGGACCTGTTTACCGTTAACGTGGCTCCATGGCTGGAGGTTCAAAGCGGCCCGAGCGTAAGGTTCATAGCTGATATGAGGCCTGAGGCCACAGGGTTGATAGCTCTGCCTGGTGGGAATTCAGGGCATCCCTTAAGCCCTCATTATTTAGATCAACTTGACATGTGGGTTGAAGGTTTGTACAAGGAGTTGACGATGCCTTTAAAGCTTGAGGAGTTAAAGGTTTACGAAGCTTTGATAACATTTAAGCCTTAAGGCGAGAGCATGAAGCTAAAGGCTTTAGCATGGTTCATTTCAAGCGTAATCGCCTTCGTGATCATCTACTTAATGCCGTTCGCAAGCTATAGGATCCTCATAGCAGGCTTTGCCTCAGGCGCCTTAGTAACGAGGGCTTTTAAAAGGCTTAAGTACTCCTTACCCACGTCGCTAGCGTCGGTTACAATAGGGTTCCTAATAATAGTCGCATTAACATCTGACGTATTCCTTGCGTTAGCCTTTATTAGCAAGGCGCCCCTGCCGTCCCTATTAGCATTAATACTTCCAGCTTTAGCCGCAATATCAGGATGTTTAACTACATCGGCGTGAAGTCCCCTTCCATGAGGGGATGAAAGCCGATGTAGTTTATTTCCAATTCATATACGTCGATCGTCTACCTGTAGGCATGAGGTCAGGATGCGTAACTCCGCTTCAACCCCTGCGTCCCGTAAAGCCGAAGGGGATTGCCGGGCGGACGTAGTAGGGCTGAGACGGCCCGAATTCAGGCCTGTGGAGACCTCGCAGGTCGTCGTTGAAACAGAAAGCCCCTTTCGATAGGGAGGGGTAGTTCACGCTAGGCCGCATCTTCTTTTGCCATGGAGGGACTTTTAGGAGGGGGTCAAAATCTCATTAGGGAATTGAGATAGGTCGAGCGCCAAGAACCCCTCGCCCTTGAGCTTCTCTTTGCCCTCAAGCCTCTTGGCCGCGACCCCTAGGACGAATTCCTCCGGCCCGCGCACCTTTTGGGTCTTCGCCTCCAACCCGAGCAGCAGCCTCCTTGCCTCGGCGTAGCTCAGCTCGGCCCACTTGACCTCAACGGCCAACGCCCTTCTCCCTCCGTTCCCTACGGCCAGAACGTCTATCTCCGCGTCCTTCGACCACCACCTCCCCATCCCGCTCACCCTTACTGGGAGAACGTCCCTCTTCGCCATTTCAAGCAAGGCCTCGCGGCATACGTCCTCGAAGACGGAGCCCAGATACGTGTTGAACTCGTCCCTGATGTCTTCCCACACGGCCCTCTCCAGCCCTAGCTCGAGCCGCCGCTTGTTCGGCCTGACGAAGGCGAACCAGAATCTAAAGAACGGATCCATTATCCTATACAAGCCCCTCTTGGCCTCGGGCTCCGTGACCGGGGTGATCCGCTCGATCAGGTCAAGGATCTCCAAGGCCCTGAGGTAGGTTGTAATGTTCTCCCTGGTCAGCCTGGTGGCGTTCGCTATCTCGCTCACTGTGTTCCTCCCGGTGGCTATAGCCGATAGGATGTCCATATAGCGCTGAGGGGCCCTGACCTCCTCCATCAACAGCATCTCTGGCTCGTCGTATAGCGGCGAGCGCTTGCTCAATATCTTCTCGACTACGTTCTCATCGACGCTGACGCCCTCGTCGACGTGCTCCAGATAGGCTGGCGTCCCCCCGAAGCTCCCGTAGATCCTCACGAGCTCTTCAGCCGAGTACCTCTCGAACCACTTGAACAAGTCCAAGTACTTTAGCGGCTTGATTTTCAGCGTGGCAGCCCTCCTCCCGTAAAGGGGGGCGTCCCTGCTTAAGGCCACCCTTCTCATCATGCCCATCGAGGAGCCTGAGAGCACGAGGAACCAGCTTGCCTTCGAGGCCCTCTCGTCCCAGTATCTCTGCAACATCGATATGGCCCCGTCGACCCTCGTCAGCCGCTGGAACTCGTCGATCGCCACGATGACGCCGTCCTCCAACTTCCCCGCTAGATACTCCATGAACGACCTAAAGTCGGCGAACCTGAAGCCCTTGAAGAACTCGCTCTCAACGGCGTGGGACAGCTCTGCCAGTATCGTCCCCTCACCAGCGTTAGGGATGTAGAAGTAGAGGCTGCGCTTGTCCCTCAGGAACTCCTGAATCAGCCTAGTTTTCCCGACCCTCCTCCTCCCGTAGAGCAGCACGAGGGCCGCCCTCTTCCTCTTTAGGAGCTCGCCGAGCTCCTCAAGCTCCTCGCGTCTATTGACGAATTTTACAATCACGATTGTAACAATCTAGATTGTTACACTTTAGGGTTTCGTCGACCACATACTCCATGATGTTCCCAGCTTAGGCTGGCCATCGCCGAAAGCGCGCTTAGGGATGGATGGAGCGAGCTCGCGTCGCTTTCAAGGGATAGGGCTGGCCGGAATTGTTAAGGTCAAGAGAGCTCGCGGTTTTAAGCCCTGGCATAGCCCTTAAGCAACGCAAAAGCAAGCCTCGAACGCGTTGCCTTAGTGAACTTAACTCCTCCAACTCTGGCGCCGTCTAAAGGCCGGATAGTATTGCTGCATGACATCTTCCATTTTTACCTAAGGATAGGGGCTCATCACCTTTGTTAGCGTGTTGATAAGCCTTGTGGAGCCTTAGGAGCCACTTAAGCTCTTCCATAGGTTGTGGACGATCTCCACCCTTAGGTTAACCACCGCATCCCCCATGGCTCGTTTGAAGCTTTAGATTTAACCACGAGCAAAGCAGCTGATCGCCTTCCCCCTTACATCGCCTCCTGCTTCCTCAGCTGCCTCAATGCCTTCACCAACCTTTCCGCTAGGCAACATTCGCTAGCCTTAAAGGCCATCGCCAATAGATGTCCAGAATTCTTCGCTCTTCACCAACTTCGCCTGAGCGCTAAAGCCCTCCCTCACCACATGTCCTGCAGCCGATATGCATCATGAGCCAGTATAAGCTGTCACTTCGCCTCTTGCGTTTAACATGGCCGCTTGCCTTACTTTCCTCCGAGGGTTAATGGACAATAGAACTCGGAGGCCTGGCCAGTTCTTATAGCATTTCATAAACGTCAAGCCTAACGGCTCATAGCTTATTTCCACCAGGGACTGAGTAGTTACGACTCTTACGCCGGGTTCAGCCCAAGGTTACGACGGCCGACGGAGAACCAATTCGATCGTACGTTAACGCCCATCTCTTCAACCTCTTTGTCGAGTAGGTGGAAGCAGGTTTCTTCACAGGCCATCTTGGTAAAACACCGAGGAAGAGGGCTTATGCGGTTAAAAACCATCATAAAGCATTTATATAAGGATTTAGAAAATAGCATTAGAATGCCTCACAAACTGTTGATAGTTCCTGAGTTCGTATTCAAGGGAGAATTAGTAAGACTTTTAAAAAGGTCGTTTCAGGCGAACCTTTTCTACTCGCCTTGAATATAAAAAGTTTAGAAAGTAAGTTTCCGGGCGGCGAGTTCGTGCTAGTTCAAACGGTTGAACGGCTGAGTTATGAGTATTTTGAGAAAACAATAAGGTCAGAGTTCCTTCCTAAAATTTCAGAGTTAGATCCCAAAGGTGAAGCACGATTTACTTTTCCCTTTGAAATGAGCGTTGGAGGGCTAGCTGAGTTAAGAGTGAAAACTAAAGCAAGGGATGAGCAACCTATTGTATATTATGAGACGGAGAAGGATCTCGATTAAAGCGATAAGGCTACCTCTGGAGATGGAATCTCTCGTTAAAGAAGTCGTGAAATCCGAGGTTCAGAGGTTGCTCAAGGAGGAGCTCTTAAAATCGCATGAGAAACGAGTTCAAGACATCCGTTCTTTCGTTTCAGCCGGCTCTTACTCGATGGCGTTGTTAACTTGTGGAATGTTTTGGATCACTCTCATGGGCTGGGTGCCGAAGGCTATCGGCATTCCTCTAATTCTCGCGTTCTTTACCTCTTCATCGCCTTTTTCAGGAGCTGGTGGCGTGTTCGATGAGGAATCCTCAGGAGAGATACGCATATGAGGATATCAAGAAAACGATCGCTCAAATCGCACCTACGCTTTGGATAGGTGTAATAGCATATAGTTCGCTGATCGATAGTCCACAACTTGCGACTAACTCCGGCATAATTCTAATCCCCTTAACTTTAATCGCAATCGTACTTTGGATTTACCAATTGCGTAAAAAGCCCTCCATCAGCTAGGTTTAGCCATGAAAGCTGTAAAATTCTATGATAGCGCTCTATGAAAGCTATTGCTACGATAATCTTACGAGTTCCGGTCAGTAAGTTGGTTACGGTGCCGCGTTTTTGCATCACTATAGCGTAGGCCCAAGCAGAAGTTAGCCAGAAGCCACAGCCTCTTCTAAACGTTACTAGCATCAAACGCTTAAATGATACATTAGTATAAATTAATAACCCTATGAATATCGCTGGGGTTACTATCACAAAGGTTGCCCATGAGAATCACGATAAAGGACTTTTAGAGCGTTGTTGAAGATCTAAACCTTCCGTAGCGATCTGAGGGGCTCCTTAAGCCTATTAACGACTTGCACGCTTCATAGTCGTTAAGCGACCGCGCATACCATCTCCATCTTAAGGGATAAAAAGCAAGTTAGGTTGTCCCTAGGCAACCTGATGATGAACTAGTTCATAATCGCTTTCATAAGGGTCAAAACTCGGAACGAAAAATATATAACCCAAGGGGTAAAACATCATCGGGCATAGCCTTGGAAGGCGAGGAGGCGCTCCTTAAGGACTCCTACGAATTTTACCATGAGTCGATCAAGGAGCTTGAAGAAGGCGTGAAGGAGAGGAGCACGATTAAGCTGCGAGATGCGGCAGAAAAGGCTTGGAACGCTGTCGTTCAAGCGGCTAACGCGTTAATCCTTAGGCACGCTGGCTTCACGCCGAGAAGCCATCACGAAAGGAGAAGCGCCTTAAGGGATATCGAGCGAAAGATCCCCGAGCTAGCTAAGTTAGCCATATACGATAGGTACGCCGCAAGGAGCAGGCTCCTTCACGGGGAGGTCTTTTACGAAGGGGTGTTCGACCCTGACTTATTGAAGATGGAGATAGAGAAGGTTCTCGAGTTCATAGAGATAGTTAAGGCTTACGTCAGAGTAACGTAGAATGAGCTTTCGTCAAACGCTCTTCCTCTAGCCTCTTCGTGCAACATCGTCGTACTTAGAGGGCTTTGACGAGCTCGATATCCCAATCTACGGCAAATGAGCGCGCCGATGGATAACGTCGCCCTAAGTCAAGCTCTCGTTACGACGATCTTCATGCCGCTTTTAACACGGCTGAATAGCTCGAGGTTCTTGATGATACGGCCGACGACGTTGACAGGGCTGTAAGGCTGGGATTTCCCGTAAAATATGCAAAGAGCGTTCCCCATAGGCCAATACGCTATCGTCCCCGTCTCAACGGTCGATCTGGCCTTCTCCTCGCCGACCTTCACGGGGATCTGGAAGTAAACCTCCTCCTCCCATAAGGCGGCCCTGCCCTCCAATGGGAGCGCTTTAACGATGGCGTCGACGGTTCTCGGCGCTTGATGACGTACCAGCTCCCCCTCCGCCTCGCCTATGCCTTCGATCATGAACTTGATGGACACGCGTGAGACGCTACTATAGGACAACGAAGCCACCTTAGCCTCTTTTAAGGAGGAGCTTGCTTATGACCTCTTCTAACGTAGGCCTACCTAGCTCCTTAAGCTCGTACGTCACCCTAACGGCTGGCTTGTTAAGGCACATGAACCTTCGCAAGTCGACGGGCGTGCCGATTATGACAAGGTCGCAAGGCGTCCTGTTTATCGTCTCCTCAAGCTCTTCGATTTGCTCCTTCCTATAGCCCATCGCTGGCAACGACAGGTTCAGGCCGTACTTCACATAGGCTTCCAATATGGAGCCGATCGCGTAAGGCCTCGGGTCGACGACGTTAGCCCCTAACGCCTTCGCGGCTATGATCCCAGCCCCGTAAGAAAGCCCCCCGTGTATGAGCGTCGGACCGTCCTCGACGATGAGGACCTTCCTCCCCTTAATGGCGTCGGGATCCTCGACCGTTATCTCTGACGAGGCCTCGATCATCACGGCCTTAGGGTTGACCTCCTTAACGTTCTTCCTCACAGCCTCTACAGCCTTCGGCTCCGCCGTATTCACCTTGTTTATCACGACGACATCTGCCATGCGTAAGTTCGCTTCGCCTGGATGATACGTCAGCTCGTGGCCAGGCCTATGAGGGTCGACGACGACTATATGGATGTTCGGCTCGTAAAACGGAAGGTCGTTATTTCCGCCGTCCCATACGATTACGTCGGCCTCCCTTTCCGCTTCCCTTAAGATCAACTCGTAGTCGACGCCTGCGTAAACGACGAACCCGTTCGTTATGTGAGGCTCGTATTCCTCACGTTCCTCTATGGTACATTCGTAACGATCCAAGTCCTCCAACGTCGCGAAGCGTTGGCAGATTTGCTTCCTTAAGTCGCCATACGGCATCGGATGCCTTACTACGACCACCTTGTAGCCGTTTTCCTTAAGGATCCTGCAGACCTTTCGAGAGACCGTGCTCTTCCCCGAGCCCGTCCTAGTCGCACAGACGGCCACTACGGGGACTTTGGCCTTTAACATCGTCGTCGAAGGGCCCATGAGGCGAAAGTCAGCCCCCGCAGAAAGCGCCAACGACGCCTTATGCATTACGTACTCGTGGGAAACGTCGCTATATGCGAATACGACTTCGTCTACTTCATGCTTCCTAATCAAGTCGGGTAATTCGTCCTCAGGGTAGATCGGTATGCCTTGTGGATACATCGATCCTGCTAATTCAGGAGGGTACGTACGGCCTTCTATGTAAGGGATTTGCGTAGCCGTGAAAGCTACGACTTCATACGCATCGTTATCCCTAAAGTATACGTTAAAGTTGTGAAAGTCCCTTCCGGCAGCCCCCATGATGATAACTCGTCTCTTACGCAGATGAAAGCACCTAGTTGGCGCATTTTTAAACGCATCGCCATCTTTATACTTTATCGTTAAGAAGCTTGAGCGTCATGTCCGCTATGTAATCGACTTGTTCATCGGTTACGCTTGGACAGATCGGCAATGAGAGGACCTGTTGAGAGGCCTTCTCCGTCTCCGGGAGCTTAAAATGCCCGAATCGACGGTAAAACGGCATTAAGTGTATCGGCGTACGGTAATAGACGGCTGATCCTATCCCACGCTCATTTAACCCTTCGACGAGCTTGTCGCGATCGCTTACGTCCGCCCCCTTCATCCTCACGGTGTAAAGATACCAACCGTGCCTTAACCCATCCGGTTCGAACGGCAACGCCAGCTTCCCCTCAACGCCTCCTTCGACGAGCCTTTTCGTCAAGCGGACGGCGTTCCTCCTCCTGACCTCTAGGAACTTAGGGAGCTTTCGCAGTTGAACGAGCCCTATGGCAGCTTCGATTTCAGGCATACGATAATTATGGCCTAACATGACGGATACGTAGCCTTCTTTCTCGCCGTGAGAACGTATGCACTTCAACCGATCGGCTAACTCATCGTCATCGGTCGTAACCATTCCGCCTTCGCCAGTCGTCATGTTCTTAGAGGCGTAATAGCTCCAAGCGGCCATGTGAGCAAAGCGCCCAGGCGGGTTTCCTTCGTACAATGCCCCGTGGGCTTGAGCAGCATCTTCCACGACGATTAGGCCGTGTTCATCCGCTATCTCCCTTATGGCCCTTAAATCCGCTGGCAATCCATATAAATCGACCGGCATAACGGCCTTAGTCCTATCGGTCACGGCCTTTCTAACACCATCTGGGTCGATTAGGTACGTCGAAGGGCCTATGTCAACGAAGACGGGCTTGGCCCCAGTTAGCACGACGGCCTCAGCCGTCGCCACGAACGTGAAGCTAGGGACTATCACCTCATCACCTGGGCCTACCCCAGCTGCTAAAAGGGCGGCGTGAAGGGAAGCCGTGCCGTTATTCATGGCGATCGCGTGTTTCGCCCCTATGAACGAGGCGAATTCCTCCTCGAAACGCCTTACCATCGGGCCATCTCCAAAGCGAGTCGTCAAAACCCCGCTCCTGAGGA
>WUQV01000129.1 GCA_009889585.1 Candidatus Bathyarchaeota archaeon
TCTCGATAAGGGATGAGTCCACAAAAACCCTAGTATGGCCTAAGCGGAAGGCAAAAGCTCCAGCGGTATCGTAATGAGGTTCGCAGAGAAGAGGGCTACTCCAGATAGCTCTTGAAGTTCACTTGTATGAACAATGTGAGGACTTCCGTCAAGGCTCACCTATCGTCAGCAGATCATGTCATTCTAAAGCCCATATAAGCCTAGAGGCCTTGGAATTAGTGCGTTGAATGTAAGGTCAGCTTAAGCAAGCGCAATTATACGTTCATTAACTTACGTGTAACATTAGCTTAGCGATGTGCCCTCTTAACGTCGTTAATGTACTCTTTAACTTTCTCCATTTCAAGCCTAAGCTCCTCAATATCAATGCTTCCTGTAGCATGACCTTCCTCTCATAATGGCTTAAGGGAAGCTTACCGTTAAGGCTAATAACAACTCATTAATGGACTGGACGACGGCGTTCCAAGCTTCTCCGCTAAGTCGCGAATACGAACCACATCATTTTTTGCTACAGCGGCCTCAAACTCCTCAATCGCAACCTTAAGAAGAGTTTCTGCCCCATCAACGAGGGCCTTAACCTTTGACATCGACATGAAAACGCCAAGATTAGAGTATGCAATCGGATTTAAAGTTTTCATTTTAGAAAGAACAAAGGACAAACGGCTTAAGATGCAGCCATCAAAATAATACATTACATCTGAAAAGCTGAACTAACTTTTTAGAAGGGCGTTATAAATATGTTTCTAGTCCATTCTATAGCTAGAGCCTTTAAGTCCATGTGTTTGAAGCTTTAGCCTAGCTTGAGTTTCTCTGCAACAGGTCACTATAGGACGTTGAAATTAAATCCTTCAGCGATATATTGAAGAGCTCCATAAAGAACTTACACTGCTCTAGAAGCTTTTCTTCCCCTATACTTCCATCAACATCTATAGCCTCTATCTCTATAAAGGCTCCTAAACCCTCTATGTGATCTATGTGGAACTTCACGTTTCCTATAAAGAATATTTCTCTACGCTTCTCGACGACTGTTAAAACTCCTAAAACCTTTGATAGAATCTCCTTTAACAAAGCCGAGGATTTTCTATCAATCTTTAACAGCATTACCTCAGACTTCTTAGGGCCTTTTTTGTCCTCTCTTTCATAGTAAACAAGGGCATTTTCTACTTCCCCTTCTCTAAGCTTTAACCTCCCACGACTTGCCTTGAAATATGTGTCTACTTGATGATCTGTTCCTATATAGCGCGCCCCTCTAACCTTTAAGAGAGCTTTTATGGCTTCAGGGTTAGAACATTTGGCCTTAACCTCTACGTTCAAATAAGCCATATAAGCCCCCCAACTATTTTGAAGCTAACATTTTACCTTTTCGTTGTAGTATAAAGGCAGAATAGAAGGTCGCTTTGGAGCGACCTTATCCGGATAGGAGGAGGTACGTAATCGACATGGCCACGCTCAAACGATTGAAAACTACAGGCCTTCGCTCGATGAAGGATCAAAGCTCGTTGAGGAACGGCCTCAACGTCCTCAATGTCTGTAACGTGGGTCATGTAGCAATCAGCCTCTCATTTCCCCTCACTATATAACCACGTCTGTACAAAGTGATTATTATCTTCGTGTACATACTCGCCCTATGCTAAGATCCTCTTACAATGACTATAACTTCTCCCTCCGTAATAACTAATACTGAGCTTCCCTCTCAAGCCTCATCTCATGGGAGAATCCGAAAGGTATCTTCGTCCTTCTAACACCTTAAAGTTAGAGCATGAACTTCACATACGCTCAGGTGCCTTAATCCCTAACAAGTTTAACGCATTCCTTAAGACAATCCTAGTCGTATCAACCAACGCTAAACGAGCATCACTCAACTCCTTAGGCTCAGCCTTTATCACTGGCAATGAATCGTAAAAGCTGTTGAACTTATCGGCTAACGAGCTGGCGAACTCTGCTATTAAATTAGGCTTTAAGGCCTCAGCAGCCTCGATGAAGACCTCCGGGAACCTTGAGAGCGTTAACACCAGCTCTCGTTCTAACGGATGGGTTAACAGCTCGTAGCTCGGACTGAGGATATCCCTTGAGGCCTTGCGGATGATGCTGCAAGCCCTCGCGTGAGAGTATTGAACGTAAGGCGCGCTATTACGTTCGAAGTCCATGACGCGATCCCATGTGAATACGACTGGCTTACTTGGGTCTACTTCAACAAGGGCATACTTGACGGCACCGATTCCGACGATATCCGAGATGAAGCGCTTTTCATCCTCAGGAAGATGAGGCGATCGCTTCGAGACTTCTTCGTAAGCCCTTCGAACGGCTTCGTCTAAGACCTCATCGAACGAGATATAACGCCCTCGACGGGCGGACATTTTATAACCTGGTAGCGTAACTAAGTTATAAGCGAAGTGAATTAAATTCTTCGCGTAATTTTCACATTTAAGGGCGTAAAGCGCTAACTTCAGCTGAAGTTGAGCTAATGATTGCTCCATCCCTACCACGTTGATTACCTTATCAGACCTTTCAAACTTCCAAAGCGTATAAGCAATATCACGCGTAGTATAAAGCGTCGTTCCATCGGCTCTTGTTAAAGTTAATGAGGGTATCACGTAATCCTCCTTTAAGTTAAGCGACGGCTTTAAGCTTAGGTCGTTAGCGACCTTCTCAGCATTAAATTCTAAGGCACCGCGTATGTAGAATACATACGACGTTTTCCTTAACATATCTAATACACGTTTAACGCGTCCAGCCCATACGAGCTCGCTCTCCCAATCCCAAGAGTCGAACTCTATTCCCGCTCGAAATAACGTTTGCTTAAAACCATCAAGGCATAACTCACAGACGGCTTCAATAAGTTGCTTCACCTTTTCATCGCCTTTTTCATACAATCGAATTAATTCACTTAACTTTAAGTCAATAGCTTCATCCTTCATAATCTCATCAAGAAGCTTATCAAATAACTTCGGCTCTCTATCCCTAATATCAGCAGCTATTGATACCCACTCATCAAGCTGACGTTGCAATCTTAACCTTTCTTCATCTAATCGAAGAGCCTTCGCCCTTTCTAGCTCCTTCTTCAGCCTTTGTATTTCTACGATGCAATTCGTAATCGCGTACACGATGCCGATGAAGTGATCGATCTTACCCTTAGGCTCGAGCCCGCTTAACTTTTCATAACCGTAGGCGACTATGGCGCTTTGGCCTCCCATGTCGTTTACGTAATAATGCCTTCTGACGACGTGGCCGCGTTTCTCCAAAAGGCGGGCGATGACGTCCCCTAACACGGAGTTCCGAGCTTGTCCTATGTGAATGGGATGAATCGGGTTGACGCTTGTGTGTTCCACGATGATCCTCCTCTGGAACTCGGTCTTCACGTAGCCGTACTCAACGTCAAACGACCTTGCGGCTTCGACCATCGAAGCCGCGAGCTCGACGAGATCCGCGCGAAAGTTAAGGTAGCCGCCAATTGCCTCAACCGACTTCAATAAGGCGAACTCGGAAGGCTTGACAGCTCGTACGAGTTCTTCTGCGAGCTCCGCCGGAGGCCTCCTCAAGGCCTTCGCTAGCTCGAAGCAAATCGACGAGGAAAGCTCTCCGAACTCTGGGCTAGGAGGCAAATCTAACGCTATTGACGATCGAGGTGCGCTTAAGCCAAGCCTTTTTAACGCCTCGCCTAATGCGTTCTCACATGAACGACGGAACTCGCCGAATGGGTTATCCTTAGGCCCTTCTAATGAGATTCTTACCGCCGTAACTAGAGGTCCCCCGCTTGGATATCGCTAGCCATTCTTAAGCTTAAAAGTTCGAAGCCTTTGACGCACTAGTACACTTTCAGCGCTAGGTTAGGCCTTGGACTTTAAGCTTTAAGAGCCCTCATGACGTACTCAAAACCCTTTTAGCACAACACAATAAGATATCTGCGTTATCTTCATCACAAATGTCCCTTGAAGCTCATCAAGCCGTACACAACGGAGAAATGAGGAGAGGTTTAGCTAGCATCACCTTAAAGGCCGTTTAAATCGAAGCACTATGAGAGCTATCGCAAGCCCTAGGGAGGTCGGAATAACGATCACGGCTAAGAAGCCTTGAGCACCATTTGGAGGTGGCGCCCCTAGTGGCTCGACTGGTCCGGCCTTACTGCTATAAAGCACTAGGACCATGGGGATGTCACGCTCGATTAGAACGTTATCCCTAAACCATTTCACGGCCTCCTCGACCTCATCAAGGGTTGGGAAAACCTCTGATGGAAGCGCTCCGTGGACGTTAATCTCTACCGTTATAGCCCCCATACCGGCTGCGTACCCTATTGCAACCTCGACCCCGCGCTTGCTGAAGTAACAAAAGAGGAGCCTAGGAAGAGATTTCCAATATTCCGCCTTCAAATGAGCACGAACTCGATACTGGTCTATTCGCTCTAATTCTATCATCCTATAAAGCCTGTTACAAACCTTAGTAAACGTCTCCTCTGACACGTGCTCCGGCGGATGTGGCACGAAGGACTCGATTACGAGTATTTTTACCTTATGATCTAAGGCGACATCCCTTAAGCTCCTCCTAAGCTCATGTATCGCTCTGTTTGAGAGGTTATAAGTTACGATGATCACTACTGGGAGCTTAAACTCTGCTTTTCCTACACCTAAGATCTTTACATCATTTAGGGCTAGATCTTTTAACCTATTGGCGACAGCATTTTTAGCCCTTAAAGCCCATTGGCTCGTAAAGTATATGTCATATATATCTATCGTATAGACGGGCTTCGAAACCTTCAATAAAAAATCCCAGAGTTGATCATCAAGGCAACCCCAACTAATGATTACGTAATTGTCACCATGATAATCTATTTTGAAGTCGTACATGAACCTCTCCACATGGAAAAAGTCATCTGTGGCATGAACTGTCTGAAGGATCATGATCAATAGGATCAAAGTTAGCATGATACACGATAACCTCTTGGCCATATCATCATCCTCCAAGAAGATAAAACACTATACGTAACTCGCTTGTTATACGATTAGCAGGTGCTGATAACATATGTCCAGTACCTGGATCTAAGCCTATAACCACCCCATATGTCTTTACATCCGCAGGATAATCGGGTTTAATGATTCGGATCACTTGATGTATTATGCCACCGCTATCGCCCCACTCGGCTCTAAAGTCCACTCGGAAGACATACCCGCGAGTTGGCATAAAGTATACTTTTGAACATATGACGCCAGATGTAGTACCAGTGGTTCTACCAACCTTAATAACTCGAGCGATATTGACTACTTGGTTAATTTCATCATCACTTTTAACATAGTCAATTATGGCATGATAGCCCGTAATGCTTACATTTGTAATTACCCATGGATACACAGTTTTAGGAGTATCTCCCTTCTTCATAGTTTCTGTGAACACGAATGCTACATCAACGAGCTTTGTAGGATCGCCGACTATTCCATCTACGTAAATGAAGCCTATATAATTATCCGAGGCGAATGTAGGCTGATATACGCTATCGTCCTTATCACCTACATGAGACGTAGTCACTATGCCATAGTACCTAAGTTCTCCAAACTCAATGTACGCTGGGAACCCTATGCTAGGACGGCCTAAGCTCTCTCGCCCGCGAACCATCTCTATCTGCGTTCCCGCTGTGAGAGGTCTGTAGCGAGCATCGCGATAGTAAGCCGCATGGACGGTAGCAATAACGCTTAACAACAATAGCAATAGAATTAGGATGGTCGAGGACTTGTTCATTTCGATCTAGGGAAATCGAAAGTTATATATGAATTTTTCCTTCGCTAACCGATGAAGCTAGAAGCGCTTAAGCGCGAGCTTCTCGCGAGCCCTTAGGGGCCGCCCTTAAGGCCTTGCCAGCTTAAAGCAAATCGACAGTAAAAGCTCGTTGAACTCCGGCTCGGAGGCAAATCTAACGCTATTGACGATCGAGGTGCGCTTAAGCCAAGCCTTCTCAACGCCTCGCCTAATACGCCCTCCATGAACGACGGAACTCTCCGAACGGGTTGTTACTCAGCCTTCATAAGAGCCCCAGCGGTGAGAAGCCTCCGCTATCTTTTATCCTCAGCCATGAGCTTAAAGCTTAAGTTTTCATACACAGCTTTCACCTTCTTTTAGACATCTACGGGAATAACCTCTAATCATTGAGATTTAGCTTTCTTACCGCATTCTATTCTTTCATCAGCCTCTTAATCTCTTCGACCAGCTGTCGAGCCTTCTCCACCTCTTCAATAGCCAGCTCCACCCTTCCCTCGTAAAAGCATGCGACGTGGGCTTTCCCGAAGCGCGCCCCCAGCTTCTCTGAGATCTGAGCCTCGCCAATTTCGGGCACCTTCCGCTCTAACTCCCTCAAGTAGCCGAACCTCTCACCGTGGCGCTGAGGCTCAGGATATCCGTGCTTAATTAAAAGTTGGTCGACCGCCTTAATGACCGCTAGGAAGGCCTTCTCACAGGCGTCCCTCTTACGGATGTCCATCAGAGATCTGGCTTCGATTTCGGCCTCCCTTAAGGCCTCCTCCACAACGGACACGTTATTCCCCTCGGTTGAAGAGGCACGAGCTAATAAACCTAGCTAGTATAGGTTCAGAAGGACGCTTAATTCACGGACACTTACCCCATGGTGACCTTGCTGAGGGATGCTTTTAGTTCAGTCTTTAAATATTGTCTAACGCTTCTACTTTTAATGCGAAGTTAACTTTTAAGCTGGATGACGGCTTGTTACTTGGTGCCTTAAGTGCGAAAGGCCTTGATCGTAGCGCATAGAGGGGCTAGCGCTTACGAACCTGAGAACACTTTGAGGGCTGTTAAGACAGCTATTAAGATGGGATCTGATGCCGTCGAGGTCGACGTAAGAATCAGCAAGGATGGGGAGCTAGTCGTCATCCATGACGAAAGGGTTGATCGGACGAGCGATGGAGAAGGGCGTGTAAGGGATTTTAGCGTTGATGATCTGAAGGGACTTTACTTGGCCTTGGGCGAGAAGGTACCGACGCTTAACGAGGTGATAAGCCTCGTTAAGGGGAGGGCTAAGCTAGTTATCGAGCTTAAGGAATCAGGCCTTGAGGGTAAGTTAGTCGAACTCTTAAATAGGGAAGGCGTAATCGATGATGTCATCGTGACTTCCTTCATTCATAAGTGCCTTAAGAGGGTTAAGGAGTTAAATGAAGCGATAACATGTGGCATCATCTTCAAGTGTGAGCCAATTGATTCAATCGAGTTAGCTTCGGCAGCGATGGCGGACGTGCTACTACCTTATTACTTATACGTAACGGATGAACTTATCGATAGAGCTCATGAGAATAATTTATCGGTTTACGCGTGGACGGTTGATGATGTCGAAGTAGCGAGGACCTTAATATCTAAGGGCGTAGACGGCGTCGTCACCAATAAGCCGGACCTATTGAATGGCTCAACGGCCGCCCCAAGAAGGGCTTACGTCGCCGGCCCTATCCAAGGGGCTGAAAGGCGCCAATCCTACCGAGCGAAGTTAAGGCTTCTCTTGGGGGACGTTGGCTTCGAAGTCATAGACCCATGGGAACGCGAGAGGCTCATCTATCGAGGTAGGATGAACGAGTTAGATAAGCTCAAGGGCTTGGTCAAAAGGGACTTGTTGGACGTGGAGGCTTCGAGCATATTCGTCGCTTATCTGCCTAAGCATTCGGCTGGGACGTATATGGAGCTATTCTACGCGAGAAGCTTAGGAAAGCCTACGTTCATTATATCGAAGCTTAAGGGCTTAAGCCCATGGGTCATCGTTAATACGACGAGGCTTTTCAAAAGCCTTGATGAGTTCGAAGGCTTCATAAAGGAAGGCCTCAAGCATTCTCCGACGTAAGCGCTTATCAAAGCGGCGCCAAGCTCGATCCCCCTCGCCTTTAGTGAATACCTTAGAGAAGCTTTCGAACGCTTGGGCGTGCCGGAGGGAGGACGTAGTAGCTTGATGAAGGATGATGAAGGAGATGCTAAGCCCTCGCTTCAAGCTCAGCTGAGTTTGCGATGGCTTCATCGTTAAGATTGAGCATAATACGGCCGTCTTACGTACCTGTAGGCTCCAGCTGCGGCTACGATGCCTTGGCCTACGGCCGTGCCGACCTGCTTAACAGGACAATTGGTGACATCTCCAGCTGCGAAAACGCCGGGCACGTTCGTCCTTTGCCCATTGTCTACGATGATGTAGCCGCTTTCGTCAACGATGACGCCAGCCCTCTTTGCCACCTCGCTATTGGGCACCTCGCCGACTTGGATGAAGACGCCGTCCACCTCTATCTCATCGGCTTTATCGCCGCGCGAAATGATGGCGCTTTTAACGACCTTATCGCCCCTTACCTCCTTTAGCTCCGCGTTTAAGAGAAGCTCGACGCCCTTTCGGCGTAGCTCCCTCACGAGGATCTCGTCAGCCCTCAGCTGGCTTCGACGGTGGACAAGCTTTACGTTAGAGGCCAGTTCGACAAGGTAAAGAGCCGAGGCCGCCGCAGCGTTTCCACCTCCGACGACTAAAACCTTTTTCCCTTTGAAAAACGGGCCGTCGCAAAGGGCGCAATAGCTAACGCCTTTTCCAAGGAACTCGCGCTCCCCCGGCACCTCTAGCTCCTTATGTCGAGAGCCCGTGGCGATTATAACAGCTGAGGTCGCATAGTCTCCTCGAATGGTCCTCACGACCTTCTCATCGGCCGTTAATTCGAGCTCAAGGACCTCCTCAAGCTCCTTAATCTCGGCCCCGAAGCGCTTGCATTGTTCAATCATTCGATCGATTAACTCACGTCCGCTTATGCTTAAGATCCCAGGGTAGTTCTCGATCAACGGAGCCTCGGCCGCCAACCCGCCCGATAGCTTCCCATCGAGTATCAACGTCCTAAGCCCGCTTCTAGCCGCGTGTGCTCCCGCAGCTAAGCCAGCTGGCCCCGCCCCCACGATGATGAGCTCCCAACGCTCCACTCCTTAAGCACCTCAAGCGCGATCCTCGACGCCGCTAAACTTAATAAGCGGAGTTCTCGCGTTAGCTTCGATGCATGAAGAGGAATTTTGAGCTCTTGGAGCACACGGCTGACGCTTACATAGAAGCCTACGGGGATGACTTAGCCGAGGCCTTTGAGAACGCCGCATTAGCCATGTTCGAGGTTATGACTGATACGACGAAGGTTAACCCGATCGTGGAGGAGGAGGTCGAGGTCGAAGGGGAGGATGAATGCTCATTGCTTTACAATTGGTTAGAGGCCCTTTTGGTGAAGTTCGAGGTTGACGGCAATTTGTACTCGAGGTTCGAGGTCGAGGAAATCGAGCGAACCGACGTAGGGCTTCGGCTGAGAGCTAGTGTAGCAGGGGAGCCGTTCGATCCTAACGAACACGTTCAAAGGGCTGGCGTGAAGGCGGTCACGTACCATCGAATGGAGGTCTTAAAGGGTCCGGAGGGCGCGGTCGTAAGGTTCATCTTAGACCTTTAAGGGCCTTTGACGCCTCGTCATGAATCCCAACGGCCGAAGGATCGAAAGGAGAGAATGAGCTGATAAAGCGTCTAACGAGAAGGATCAAGAGGCTTAGCCTTTAGGCGATTTAAATGAAGAGGTTCAAGCTCGTGGCCGTAGGCGGTACGTTCGACGAACTCCATAAGGGCCATGAAGCCCTTTTATCGAAGGCGTTCGAAATCGGCGGCTTCATCTTAATCGGGCTTTCAACCAACGATCTCGTAAGCCGAATGGGAAAGCCCTACCAAGCGAGCCCTTACGAGGAGAGAATGAAGGCATTAAACGAGCTTTTGCGAAGCCGTGGTTGGTTGGAGCGCTCCGAGGTCATCCCATTAAACGATCCATACGGCGCGGCTCTCTTCGACGAACGCATCGAGGCTTTGGTCGTCAGCAGGGAGACCGAGCCTCGCGCCCATGAGATCAACGAAGGCCGAAGGGCTCGAGGGCTTCATCCCTTGGATGTGGTCGTCGTAGAGATGGTCCTAGCGGAGGACGGCCTTCCGATATCGACTAGGCGTATTAAGCGAGGCGAAATCGATCGAGAGGGCAAAAGGAGCCGTTAGATCTTGAATATTGGGACGACCTTGAGAGAGGCGACGAGCCCTTAACCCTTAAGGAAGGGAGCTCGTCGATGGATGAGGGCCATGATCATCATCCCAGGGCCGGCGTCGCCTCAGCTTGGGAGGAAGGTCGCTAGCGCTTTAGACGCTAAAGTTATCACAATAGCGTTTAAGCTATTTCCAGATGGGGAATCTTACGTTCGATTTGAAGGTGACGTAAGAGGCGAGGTTGTCGCCATAGTTCAAACGACGAGCCCTCCTCAAGATGCGCATTTGATGCAACTATTGCTAATGGCCGATGCGGCGAAGGACTTAGGCTCTAGGAGGGTAATAGCCATCGTGCCGTATTTAGCGTACGCCCGTCAGGATAAGCGCTTCCTGCCTGGAGAGGCCATCAGCTTAAGGACCGTCGCTAAACTCTTAGCTGCGTCAGGCGTCGATGAGTTAATAACGGTCAATATACACGAGGAGGAATCGCTATCTAAGTTCCCATTTCCCGCTAGGAGCTTATCTTGCATGACCTCGTTAGCTGAATACCTTAAGGCCATCGGCTTCGAAGGGGCCCTCGCCCTCGCCCCGGACGAAGGCGCTGTTAAGCTGGCGCTGGAAGCCTCATCGATCCTAACGGGAGGTTACGGTTGGTTGCGAAAGGTTAGGGATCGTTACACTGGCGAGGTCGTGACCAAGGGCGAGGAGTTGAACGTTAAAGGAAGGGACGTTGCGGTTTTCGACGACATCATAAGCACCGGCGGAACAATGATTAACGCCATTAAAATCTTAAGGGAGCAAGGGGCTAGGAGAGTTTTCGCAGCTTGCGCCCATCCGTTGCTAATAGGCGATGCTGAAGACAAGATGCTACGAAGCGGAGCAGATGGCATCATCGGGACAGATTCCGTCCCTAGCGCTGTGAGCGTCGTATCGATCGCCCCGCTTCTTGCAAAGGAGTTAGCGGAGGCCGAGCGGTGAAAGAGCTATTTTTCTTAGTTTCAGGTGAGCATCCGACCCTTCCCTTTTACGAGATAAGGGCCATCTTAGAGGCCGAGGGATATCGTTACGAAGTCCTAGAGGAGTTAACGCAAGCCCTACGTTTGAAGGCGGATGAAGGTTGTATTAAACGAGTGGCCTTTAGAGCGGCCTTCACTAGGGCTTGTTGTTTAGAGATCTTTCGATGTAAAGGAAATCACGTCGATATCCACAAGAGGGCTTCCGAAGCTCCTTTCGAAGACCTCCTCAAGCCAGGAGATGAATTCGTCGTTCGAGTGAGAAGGGTGTGTGGAGCATCGCCGCACGTTAGCGCTTTACAGCTAGAACGAGAGCTCGGCGATATCGTGTTAAGCCGAGCTAAAGGGGTTAAGGTGAACGTTAAAAGGCCGCAGAAGACGTTATTCGGCGTTTTAACGAAAGATGCGTTCATCTTAGGGCTTAGGCTAGCTGAAGTTTCCCCTAAGCCATTCTCAGTTAATAGGAAGCCCTCTAGCAGGCCCTTTTCTCATCCCTCTTTAATGCCAGCTAAATTGGCTCGTTGTATGGTGAACTTAGCTCGTGCGCGCGAAAACGACGTTGTCTTAGATCCGTTTTGCGGAACGGGGAGCATGTTGATAGAAGCAGGGCTCGTAGGTTGTTACGTCCTAGGCTCGGACGTAAAACGCCGAATGGTAGAAGGTAGCTTAAGGAACCTATCCTACTTCGGCATTAAGCCCTTAGGGATGGCTGTCGCCGACGCTAGGCGTTTGCCATTCCCTCGAGCCGATCGCATCGTGACTGATCCGCCTTACGGCCGTTCTGCGACAACGATGGGCTTGACAACCCGACGGATCGTTTACGACTTCCTTAACGAGGCGAAAGATGTGCTTCAAAAGGGTGGATATGTTTGCATATCCTCACCTAAGGATGTGCGAATTAGCGATATCGGCTGCGAGCTAGGCTATCGCCACGTGGAGTCGCACTTCGTATACATCCATCGAGGGTTAACGAGGGAAATCGCTGTTCTCAAGAAGGTTTAGCATCCCTCTACTCCTCATTAACTATATCTAATTTGATGTCAACAATAGGAGGAAGCTTGTCCTCATTAGTAGGATTAAGGATAGGTTAGAGACCTTAGAGAGGTAGCTCATAAGGTATAGTTGAAATTTTGTCTTTGGTAGTTATCCAGATTACCTACGCTTGTTCGTTCGGCCTATTCGCTTCCTTAGTTCGTAAGCTCGTTAAACTATTCAAGGGAGGGAAGCTCAAGAATTCTCACGGCGGAAGAGGCCTCCAACGAAACGATTGGAAAGTACGTCGAGGCGCGGAGCAAGGAGTGACAGTCCAAAAGGCTGCTAAGGCCAAGATCTTCGGCTTAACGAGGATTAAGGAGGCTTGCTTAAAGGAGAATGCGATGATTTCCAAGCCTATTCAAAAGGGTTTTTAACGTCCCGCTGTATCCAGCTATAAAACAACAAACAGAAAAAGGTCGATAAGAGTCGCCAAATAGAGTTGTGGAAAGCCTAAAA
>WUQV01000130.1 GCA_009889585.1 Candidatus Bathyarchaeota archaeon
GCCGCTAGCGCTGGGATCAATGAGTACTTCTTCTCAGGCCTTCCAGGATCTAAGACGCGCGTTCCAGGCGTCGCCAAAGGAGCTTCGATAATGTCGTTAGCTACTGACCTTTTCTTAAGCGAGATAATTCAAGCGTGGCTTTGGGCGTCGGGCCTTGAGCCTAGGCCTGGTGGAACGGGCTTCGACTACCTGCCTTGGAGGCGAGCTGACATCATCAGCAACAGCTGGGGCGTCGACCGCTTCAACGTCTTCGGGATATTCCCGCCTGGAGCTAGCCCGCTTTCAGCGTTGGCCAACTTGCTCTCCATTCCGAAGCTATTGCATCCTGATTACCCAGGCGTCGTGATGATCTTCGCGGCTGGAAATAGCGGCTACGGTTACGGAACGGTCATCGACCCATCGGCCGCCATCCTCCCGATATCGGTTGGAGCCTCTACGTCGTGGTTCTGGATCCACTACATAACGAATGGGACGCAGCCCCTCTACCAAGGGTACGACGACATCGTCCACTTCAGCAGCAAAGGGCCGACGATGTGGGGCTACGTCAAGCCAGACGTAATGTCGATAGGGCTAGCGGCGATAGGGCTCGTTGGGATCAACTGGTGGTCGCAGATATGGGGTTACATCTTCCATGGTTATTACATCACGACGTTATGGGGAGGGACTAGCCTATCGGCTCCGTTGGTAGCGGGAGCGGCCGCCATAGTCATACAAGCGTTCAAGGAGGCTGGGGCGCATTACGACCCTCAGCTCGTAAAGGACGTATTAATGTCCACGGCGAGCGATATCGGCTATGATCCATTCAGCCAAGGCTCCGGGCGGGTTGACGTTTTCAAGGCCGCTTCATTCGCCCTAGGCCTTAAGGGCGAGCCAGAGCCTCCGATGCTCGTCAGGACGGATATAACGTACGAGGTCGTGAGAAGGATCCAAGGCCCAGTTTATCTACATTACTTCACGAGGGAGGTATTCTTCGGCAGGATGCCGCCTGACGTCCGAATCCTTACGGCTAGCGCTTACCTCGGCTACCTAAGCCCAGGTTCGATTAAGCCCTTTGACGTAGAGGTTCGCCACCTTTTAACGGGCCCTGTGGAGCTAATGGTGAAAGGCATTAAGTACGAAAGGGTTGGCGAGCTAAGGTTTACAATAAGGTTGACTGGCGATCCGTTCTTCGTGAACTTAGTCGACTTGGTGGCTAAGGCGGGTTGGTCGAGGGAGCGCTTGTTAAACGTGGATCTCTTGAGGATATTCATAGTCTCCAGCCAAGAGGGTCGCATTGCCAAAGGGGAAAAGCCGCCGTACGCATACCTCGTCGATTGGTTGGATGAGGATAAGGACGGCGTTTATGACCTTGAGACCGAGCAACATAGGTATTCATTTGACTATCGAATAGGGGCCTCTTTGCAACTGAACGTCGCGAAGCCGTTAGGGAGGTTCAAGGGGGTACCAGGCATCGTCATACGCAACCCAGGCGAGTACTTCCCGAAGGATCTGCTGTTAGTAATCGAGCAGTTCAAGAGGGTCACGTGTCCCGCCGTCTCGATGAAGGGGGTGAGGGCGTTCGATGGGGCATTCGTCGTAAGGCTTGAGGTATCCGTGCCGAAGCTCATGAGCGTCGGAATACACCAAAGGTACGTTGAGGTCATCGTTAAGAACGCAACCCATCGTTCATCATCGCTCCTTCCGCTCTCTTGGGCCATCGTAGGCACGTTAACGGAGGATGCTAGCTTATCCTACGGCGCTGCAGCAAAGGATCCCACGAAGGATCCGTACGAGAACTTCCTGTTGTACGGAGGCGAGCATTGGGAAGGATGGCCGAACACAGCCGATTACCGCTTCTACCCGGTGTTAGTGACGCCTAAGCGCTCGGTTAACATCGTCTCTTCCCTCGTTTGGTCCGGAAAGGCTCCGTACTCACAAGTTAACGTCTTCGTCATGGGCCCGGATCAAACGTTGGTTAACGTTTCCCCGATAGTCCACGTCGTAGCCGGTCAATACACGTTCTCAACGACGACTGACGCCCTTGAACAAGTCCTCGTTACGGCGATCCCAGCGGCATCAGGCGTTTACACGATCGTCGCTGAGAACGTTTTAGGATCAGGCCTAGAGGCCTTCCCAAGCTCCATGAACTTGAGGCTCTCGTTGATCCCCCTCGATTACTTCAAGATATCAATCCACGCAGACTCGGAGGCAAGGGCTCCTAGCTCGTTGGCTAAAGGACTTGTCGCCGGCAACCTTACGGCGTCCTTCGTCATCAAGCCGGAGGCAGCACACCTCCTTAAGGTAATGCGAGTGGATATACACAAAGGCCTATGGGAAAGGTTCGTCGGAAGGATAAGGCCAGTTGACCCCATTTGGGTATCGGACTTCCTACCGGGTTGGCCTAATAAGCCGACGTTAAGCCACTCCCTTCGCATCCTCAAGGATCGTCTCGTCTTCGTCGAGCTAGATTGGGGCGAGGCTGAGGCCGACCTCGACCTCGTCGTCTTAACGCCGAAGGGCCCGCCTGTTGAAAGATGGTGGGAGGCGGCTGGCTTACGTAAGCCGGAGCGAATGGCCTTCACGGCCCATGAGGAAGGCCTCTACACGTTTAAGGTGGTCCTCTACAGCGGGCCTGCTACGGATTACGTGCTGAGGATCAGAGTTATCGAGCCAAAGCCGATTTCAAGGCCCATCGGAAAGGATAAAGCCGTTTTGAACACGAGGATCCTGCCGGACGGCGTTCCATCGAGCTTAATAGTAGTCCCTAAGGTGAACTTTAAGGCTGAGCCTCCTCTCGAGAGCTTGATCGATCATTTCGTCGTGACGCCTGATAACACGCCTCCTAAGCTCATCGTCGAAGGGATAGTCGATGGAGCTTTCGTCTTCGGCGACTTCGACGTCGTCATCAAGGTTGATGACCTCAACTTGCATAAGGTTATCATGGCGATAAACGGCGTTGAGACGGAGGTTAAGCCAGGACCGTTGAGGATTTCCTTAGACGATGGAGACCATCGCTTGACGTTTAAGGCCGTTGATTTGCTTAATCATGAGACATCCGTTGGCTTCTTAGTTCGAGTCGATAGAATCGATCCATGGGTGAAGGTAGAGGGAGTCGTACACGAGCAGTTCGTATCGGGAGTGTTAAAGTTCACCGTGAGGGCTCGTCCGTTGTACTTAGATAAAATAGCCGTTTTCATCGACGAGGAGAAGGTAGCCGAGGCCAAGGACGGGGAATTCGTGTCGATCGATACGAGGCTCCTCGCCGATGGGCCTCACGTGATGCGGCTGGAGGCGATTTACATCTCAGGGAAGAAGGCCGTCCTAACTCTTACGATTAACGTCGACAACACGCATCCCTTTGTCGAGCTAAAGGGCATCGAAGAGTTGGCCCTCGTAAGGGGGACGATATCGCTGAAGGTTAAGGCCCTCGATCGTTACCTCGACGCTATCTCGCTGATGGTCGGCGATCTGAAGATGGCCGTTTCCGTCGACCCGATCACAGGCGAGGCGGACGTCGCCGTCGACACGAGGAAGCTAGCCGACGGAGATCAAGAGGTGGTCCTCATGGCTTACGACAAAATCGGGCATGTCTCGATCGCCAAGCTGAGGATACGCGTCGATAATACGCCTCCGTCCGTAGCCATATTAAGCCC
>WUQV01000131.1 GCA_009889585.1 Candidatus Bathyarchaeota archaeon
CGGGGCCGTGAGGTGCTTGGTAGAGCGATTGCTAGAATTGGCGTTCAAATAGCTTCTTGGGATAGAGACCACTCTAAGGCTTAGCAAGGCGGATAGCGGCGCTATAGAGGCCCCGTCGTTTGAATGATGATTAATGTGGGGGTTATCGCTAGGCCTACCGATGGCGGAAACGCGTGAGGAAGATGCTGCGCCCTTCAGCCGATTCGCACCGATAAAAAGCCCTCGAGGTAAAGGTTATCGTCTTAAGCGTAAGTGAGACGTACGAATTTTAACAAGGGATAATAGTCTTCGGCTCGTTTGCGACTCTCCGTCTGTATAGATGAAGGTTGGGCTGAGGGGGTACGGTAGGGTTTAGAGCCCGTTTTTTGTTAAGGTTAGGCTGTTAAGGTTATCCATCGTTTGTTAAGGTTACGAGGTTAACCTTACTTAACGGTTTTTCATCGCGCATATTTTAACCTATTATGGCTTTTGATAATTTATAGAGAAAAGTAGGTTGTTAGAAAATTGTAATCAAAGGCCCACTCCTTTGTAGGGCCTACTCTCGACTTAGCATCCAGGTCTGACGGCTCTCTCAGCCTAGCCAACCGTAATATGCTCTATTCTTGGCTTTTTGAGGGTGAAGAACTCCCTTTTAAACGCATATGGCTGCTAAGGACTTAAAAAGGAAAGATAATGGACAAGGAGGAAGAATCACGATGAAGCTGCCGAAGGACATTCCTACGGTGAATTCTCATCCCGAGGCCGTCCTTTGGGAAAACGGAGTACTAATAGGGCGGGATGAACTATTGGAACTATTCAAAAGGCGGGTTTATACTTCCACTTTTGCTTAAAGGAAGACTTTAGAGCGATCTGGTGGCAGCAAGGAAGGCTGGGAGGTGGGGGCAGGGGGCGGATGTCCCAGAGGTAGAGGTTTCAGGGTTATAAAGCCCGTCAAGCTCGAGTTAATTAAAAGACGGCATGAGTTGTTTTTACGAACGTATGAACGCGGCCTTGGGCTTGGATCAAGTCTACAAGGGAAAGTCATAGTTTGACCTCTCATAGTTCGACTGCCCGAACTCGAGAAGCCTGAAAACGCAAGATGGCTTGCCCTCCTAATTGATACTGAGTGCGCTATTGGACGGGTAAGGATGGTCGTGAGTAAATATCGCACGAATGGCCATAGATATGCGTATCCTTATGCCATGCCTTATCTATATGTTGGAATGAAGGAGTTCGAGGCAGCGAAAATTATAGAGGAGGTGGCGAGATTGACAAGAGCACGCGTTGTTATAGTAATATCGGAGGGAGTGAGAACAAGCGCCGTTAGGCTAAGCGGAAGTAGAGCACTAATGGTTATAGGGTATCTGAAGCCTTATCTCGTTAAATGGCACAGGTTGGCTAATTTGTGCTTGACACTCTTTAGATATCGTAAAGTTGTCCCGCTAGATAGGTTTGACTCGATAATTATAGCACTATTTGGAGAACCCTTACGTCTGAAGGGGATAAATGACGTACTTTTGGGCATGACTGAGGAGCAATATAAGAGAATACTAGAGCGTGCTCAAGAACTCGCTCCTCCTTGATTATCTAATGAGGGATCACGATTCTCGACTCGTTCGTGACGAACTCGTCCTCACCGACGTGATAAATGAACCTTGTTATCGTCAAATTGTATTTATTGTTAACAAATGATTTCTCATTCACGTAAGCCGCAACAACCTCCCCGAGGAATAGCGTATGATCCCCGACCTTTATTTGTTGTATTACCTTACACTCCAAATGGGCGATACACTCGTTGATTATCGGAGGCTTAACCCTCTTAGCTGGCGATGGCGTTAAGCCCACATCCTTAAACTTATCCCTTCTCCTTCCGGAGACCCGTCCGCAATAAAGGGCCTCCTTAACGATATCCATGGTCGGAACGTTCACGACGAACTCCTTAGACCTTTCGATTAGCCCGTGTGAATATCGCTTAGGAGCGACGCTTATTGCAACTATCGGGGGATCCATCGAAACGGGCATCGACCAAGCTAACGTTATGACGTTTACCTTACCGACCTCGTCCACGCAAGTGACTAAAACGACGTTTCGAGGATGTAACAACCTGTATGCCAATGGTAATCTTACATCGACCTTCTCTAGGCTCATGTCAATCCCCTTATTACGTTAGGATTAAGCACATTATAAATATGCTTCCTTCGTCGAATGCCCCGAAGGATATCGGACAAAAGGCCCTTACGATCGACCTGTAGCGCTTAGCAACGGCCCATAGTTATGAGGGGCTTAAAAGGTTCGGAATTGAGCCCTCTAACTCCAGCAGGCTCCAGCTGAGGTGCCTCAGCCTTTAGGGGCTCCCGCGCAGTGAACCTCACCCTTAACCCTTCTAAGGAAGTTATCACATACGAAGCACTCTAGGAAGGGCCTTTCCTCTTTAAGCAAAGGACAGCGGACGGCCTCTTTCTTCATTCTCGTTATCATCTTACCGCTTAAGGCGTCCTTCAGC
>WUQV01000132.1 GCA_009889585.1 Candidatus Bathyarchaeota archaeon
AAGGTCGAGATAAGGGACGCTAAGAACCTTTGGGGCAAGGACGTCTTTGAGACGGACGTCCTCATAAAGGAGGAGCTTGGCGACGAAAGCGTAAAGGCAATTTACATAGGGCAGGCTGGCGAGAGGCTCGTCCGTTTAGCTTGCATAATGGACGCCCTTTACAGGGCGGCTGGAAGGTGCGGGCCAGGGGCCGTCATGGGCTCTAAGAACTTAAAGGCCGTCGTCTGCAGAGGGACGAAGGACATAGACATCGAAAGGCCTGAGGAGTTCATCAGAGCCGTCGACGCCATCCTCGATAAGATGAAGGACAACTTCGTTACCGGCATGGCCCTCCCGATGTATGGAACCGACGTCCTAACGAACATAATAAACGCCGCCGGAATCTACCCCGTTTACAACTTCCAACAAGGCATGCACCCTGACTCCTGGAGGCTGGCTGGCGAGACCCTTAGAGATGAGATCCTCATTAAGAACAGGGGCTGCAGGTTCTGTTGGATAAGGTGTGCTCGTTACTCAGCCATCAAGAGCGGCCCTTACGCCGGTGTCGTAGGGGAGGGGCCCGAGTACGAGACCGTCTGGGCCCTAGGCGCACACTGCGGCATCTTCAGGCTTGATGCCGTACATGCGGCTAATACGCTGTGTAATAAGTATGGGATGGATACGATCTCCGTGGGGAACATAATCGGTTGGGCCATGGAGCTTTACGAAAGGGGCATATTGACCGACGCTGACACGGAAGGCATACGCCTGACGTTCGGGAACCACGAGGCCATGGTGGAGGTCACAAGGCGGATAGCCTTACGGGAGGGGAAGATAGGCGATCTTTTGGCGGAAGGATGGGTGAGGGCAGCTCAAAAGATCGGAAAGGGCTCCGATAGGCTCATAATGGGCGTTAAAGGCCTAGGGCTTCCTGCTTACGAGCCGAGAGGCGTTTGGGGCCATGGATTAGGTTATGCTACTTCGATAAGAGGCGGTTGCCACCTAAGGGGTTACATGATAGCCCCTGAGATTCTCGGCATACCGAAGAAGATGGATCCGATGACGATAGAGGGCAAGGCCGAGATGTTGAAGTTCCTCCAGGACTACTTCGCAATGGTCGATTGCTCGCTCGTCTGTAGGTTCGTCGTATTCGCCTTAACTCCTGAGGACTTCGCAAGCGCTCTCGCCCCGTTGACAGGCTTCGACTTCACGGCTGATGAGGTCATGAGGCTTGGGGAAAGGGTTTGGAACTTGGAGAGGATGATCCAATGCAGGGAGGGCGTAGGCAGAAAGGACGATACGCTTCCCGATCGCCTCATTAAGGAGCCAGCGCCGATGGGCCCCGCCATGGGCAAGGTCGTGCCGTTGGAGGTCATGCTCGATGAGTACTACAAGCTCAGAGGTTGGGACTTGAGGACGGGAATTCCTACACCCGATAAGCTTCGTGAGCTCGGGCTTGAGAAGGAAGCTGAAGATGCATCGAAGCTATTAGCTAAGCCCTCTTAACATCCTCTTTTTTTACTTTCACGATCTTAT
>WUQV01000133.1 GCA_009889585.1 Candidatus Bathyarchaeota archaeon
GATCCCCACCGCTCCAGCGTCTTCGGCTATCTTCGCTTGCTCCACGTTGGTCACGTCCATGATGACCCCATTTTTGAACATCGTCGGAAGGCCCATCTTGACCCTCACCCCTCCAATCGTGATGGACTCGGACGGCGCGGCCCTGCTGGATAGGACGTGTTTGAAACGATCCCTTAGCTCTAGGACCTCGTAAAATAGGGATTTTAAGGTCTCGAGCTGGGATGAGTAATCGACCCAGTACATGTTGGATGCGTAATGAACTGAATCAAACGGGCTTTTTAACGTTTAGCCTTTAGATAGGCCGACGTCCACGCATCACCTGAAGCGCGCAAGCCTAGCGAAGAGCCTCAGCCTTGAAGGGGCAAGGTCGCCGAGGGAGGGAGGACCGTAGCCCTCGATGGGTTGGCATGGCGTAAGGCTTGCGTGCGGTACGATGAACTACCTGCTCGCACGGGGGTTTCGCGAGGGTTTCAAGCCCTCATAGGCATTCTCTAAACGCGATGAGGTCGGATGAACGGAAGCTTCACGTTAGCAAAGAAGCCCTCCTCAGAAGATTAACCAACCCTTTTCAAGTACTTGCCAATTATTCGCTCGACATCCTCCTTTATTTTCAGGTACCTTTGTAGCTCTTCAACGTCATCATCATCGACCTCAACTTCATCTAAAAGTTCAGGGGCAGGCTCATCCTTCTTTTTCTCATACCTTTCTTCATCTGTTCGAAACGCACCATATTTGTTGAATGCGACCTTAGCTTCAGGCAGGAAGACCTCTTCGATCATCTCGCCCATTCCATGGGTCCAATGGAGCACGCTGTGGTACACCTTCAGCTTATACTTCTTGCCTCTCATAGGTTTCCATTCCGAACGCTGAGTAATAAACTTTAGCAGAGGAGAACGGGCCATTCGTTTAAACGTCGGTCGGCGGTTTAAATCTAAGGATAGGCCTTCAATCTTTACATGTAAGATGTGGAAGTGAAAGTGCGTACGAATGAAGGAGGGCTCGTTCATTCTAAAATTCTAAACCTCTTCTTCCCGTCGAAACAGCCTTAAACCTGTCCATAACGTTCCTTCCTAACGAAGCCTTTATCAGTGATTGTGAGCCCAAAGTACTTTCCCAAGGGAAGTTCACCACAGTCCTAAAAGCTTAAGAGCCAACTTTAGCTTCCC
>WUQV01000134.1 GCA_009889585.1 Candidatus Bathyarchaeota archaeon
CCTAAGCTGGTAACCTTTATGATAGGAGGCCTGTTGATTAAGTAATCGCCTATGTAGCTTATAATAGGCCTTAGGACGAGCTCTTCGTTCCTTAAAGCAACCGTCCCTCCTACAGTTATTAAAGATGGATCGTAGACGTTGACTACGTTGGCGAAGCCTATCGCGTTAAGCCTACCGACCCTTTCAACGATATCTAAACATAGCTCATCGCCTGCCTTAGCTCCATCGTATAAATGCTTAGCAGTTATATCCTCAGGCCTTCCCTTGACGTATTTATACAATAGGCTCCCTTCAAATCCATTCCATCGTCTTTCCTCCAATATCAACCTAGCGTAGTTAGGCAGGTTTCTACCAGAACAATAGGCTTCCCAATGGCCCCTCTTTCCACATCCACATATGAGCTTTCCCTCGAAGTCTATGACCATATGTCCTATTTCATGAGCATTCCCGTCCTTTCCTAGGAGTAGCCGTCCATTGACGTACACACCTCCTCCTATGCCAGTGCCTATCGTTATATAGACTAGGTCTTCCTCAGACCTTCCCTCCCCGAAGAACTTCTCCCCTACGACTGCTGCTACGCAATCGTTCAATAGCTCTACTCGCGTCTTAAACTCCTCGCTTAAAGGCCCTACTAAGGGGACGAAGCCGTAGTGAGGTATATTAGCAGGCCTATCTATGCCTCCTCTCTTAAGGTCTAATGGCCCTATGGAGCCTATGCCTATGCCGACTAAGCCCTCAGGCGTTAACCCTAGCTCTAATTGAAGAGAGCTTATCATGCGTATTATTTGAAGGCTTATGGCCTCGGGGCCAGTAACCGTATCAGTAAGCTCCGTCCTCTTCCTTAAGATCCTCCCGTCCTTCAGACCTAAGGCTACCTTCAAGTTAGTAGCGCCTATGTCTACGGCAACTCCGTAAACGGCCTTAGTCCTCAAGCCTAAACGCCTAAGCTCAGGGCTCGTAAGCCGATAGGGGGGATTTAGGTTTAAAGGCTTGAGCCGTTACGACCGATCGAAGCTAGTTAGCGAGGAAATAAGGTAGCGATAGCTCTTTGATCGACCATTAGCCTTAAGGAGCTCATCGTTAGTTTAGGACGGACTCAGATGGCTGAAGTGCTGAAAACAAATAAGCCAGCTTAAGGGCGGGATCCGTAGAGAGAACTAAAAGCCAACGATATTTAGTCGGGCCTCTCCCCAGTTCCTTAAGGGCGAGCAGCCCTAAAAATCTACGATAGGCCTCTTAGCTTAAGCCTCTCATATAGTCTGCGAGCCCTTCTTATGACCTCCTTCGACTTAACCTAGTACTTCTTCATATATGATTAAGCTTAATAATGGCCTCTCAGCTTGCTTAATCTGTGGAGGACTTCGAGCCCTATCTATTAAGTAGCTTAAGGAGGCCTTTAAAGGCTCGCTGACGGCCGTCGTGGCCTTCGGCTCTAGGGTTAAAGGCGGCTTTAGAAGAGGCTCGGATTATGATGCCCTCATCGTCCTAGACGAATGCCCCTTAAGCCCATCCGAGCTGAACGAAGCCTTAGCATCCATTTTAGCAGAAGCTCTCTTCGAAAAGGACGTTAAGCCGTCGTTAATAGCCTTTTCAAGTCCGACCTCTACAAAGAGCATAAGAGCCCTTCGCCATTCCTTCGGTCGGTTGCCCATAGGCTTTAAAATACTATACAGCCGCGATGGATCTATCGAAGGCCTATTAAGCCAGATATACGAAAACACGGACATGACGTATATAAAGGGTGGGAGGAGGTGGATATTAGGGAGACGTGGAAGAGCATAAAGCCTAGATATCCGATTATGACTCTTAGTAGAACATGGGATCCCACGAAGTTCTATACTAAAAAGATCGCATTAGAGAATCTTGAGAAGGACGAGTTTATATTTAAGACTGTTGCTAAAATAGCCTTTAAATTCGCTGAGTCAGACTTAGGCTAGCATTATTCAAGCCGATTTGAGAGCCTATCCGTTGCCTCTGAAGAACGATATTGACTCGTAAAGCAGGCCTTAACTTGAAAGGCTTAAATGCCTAATGAAGCCTTAGAGCTTAAGGCCATTTCATGGCGGACTTTTGGACTCATGAAGGGTTAGATATCAAATTTGTCACCTGTAAGACAGCGCTATCTAAGAGCAAGCTTTCAGGCCTAGATTATGCCTTAAACCCCTATATAGGCTGTGAACATGGCTGTATTTATTGTTACTCTAAAGCTACCCTAAGGGATGAGAAGAAAGCATTACGTTGGGGAAAATTCGTATACGTTAAGCGCAATATAATAGACGTATTAGCTTTAGAGTCCGTTAAAAAGCCTAGAGGCGTGGTGGGCATAAGCACGATAACCGATCCATATCAGCCCTTAGAGGCTAAGTTGGAGCTAACTAGGAGCTGTCTAGAGGTACTGGCCGAAAGAGGCTTCCGTACGTCGATTCAAACGAAGTCGGACTTGATCTTAAGGGATAAGGACATCATAAGGCCTGAGCTCTTCGACGTAGGCGTTACGATAACGACGTTAAACGCGGAATTGGCTAGGCGAATTGAGCCGAAAGCCTCTAAGCCTGATGCAAGGGCCTCAGTCCTAGAGGAGTACTCGAGCTTGGGCTTAGAGACGTGGATCTTCCTAGGCCCGATCATACCTGAGGTTAACGACGAGGAGGATGGCTTAAGGGCTATCGTAAGGCTTGCATCCAAGACTAAGAGCCTATTGATCTACGATAAGCTAAACCTTAGGAGGTGGGTCTTAGGCTCCTTAAGGCCCCTTCTAGAGGAATTTAAGCCGGGGCTATCGAATAGGCTGCCTGAGCTCCTAAGTAAGGGCTCCCTCTATGTAGCTAAGCTCTATAGCTCGATAAGGAGGATTTGCTTAGAGCAAGGAGTCGAATGCCGTCCTGCCTTTTAACATAGCCTTTAGGAAACCTCCGAGCGTACGCTTCCAAAATCACTTATTGGAAGTGACGGTTAAGGCTGACGTTTATTAAGCTCGTAAGCCTTTTACGGATCGGGCCTCTGCTATCAAGCACCTAAGTCCGGTCCGTAAGATGAAGAAGCCCACGACGTTCAAGGCTAAGTTGAAAATCGTCGAAGAGTTCTGTAAGGGCTGTGATTATTGCATCGAGTTCTGCCCCGTCGACGCCTTAAAGCGCTCTGAGAGGCCGAACTTAAGGGGCGTCTGCCCTCCTAAGCTGAAGGATGAAGGCACGTGTATCGCCTGTGGGCTCTGCGAGCGAATTTGCCCGGATCTAGCTATATGCCTCGAAAGGTGATGGCGTCTGCATCAAAGGGCCGTGTTAACTGGCACGCACTTCTTACAGGGGAACGCGGCGTGCGCTGAAGGGGCCATAGCAGCTGGCTGTCGGTTTTTCGCTGGCTACCCCATAACGCCCTCGACGGAGATTGCCGAGAGGATGGCAAGGAGGCTCCCAGAGGTCGGCGGCGTATTCATCCAGATGGAGGATGAGATAGGCGCCATCGCAGCCGTCATCGGAGCGTCATGGGCTGGGGTCAAGGCCATGACGGCCACCTCAGGCCCCGGCTTCAGCTTAATGCAGGAGAACATAGGCTTGGCCGCCATGACGGAGACGCCTTGCGTCATCGTTGACGTAATGAGGGCGGGACCTAGCACAGGACAGCCGACTAAGCCGAGCCAACAGGACGTCATGCAAGCCAAGTGGGGCTCACATGGGGATTACGAGGTCATAGCCCTTTCGCCAGCCTCAGCGCAAGAGATGTTCGACTTCACGATCGAATGCTTCAACTTAGCGGAGGAGTACCGCGTCCCGACGATTTTGTTAGCTGACGGCTTTATCGCTCACGCTTGGGAGCGCGTCGTAATCCCCCCTCCAGAGGAGATAAAGGTCGTCGAGAGGAAGGGGCCAGAAGCCCCGCCAGGCGATAGGCTCGACCTCGTACCTCCGATGGCCTGCTTCGGAAGGGGGTATCGCGTCCACGTCACAGGGCTAACTCATGACGAAAGAGGCTATCCACAAGCCGATAGCGTTGAAGTTCAACGACGTTTGGTTAAGCGCTTATGCGATAAGATCAGGGCGAACGCCGATAGGATAGTGAAGACGAAGGCGTTCGCCTTAGACGACGCGGAGGTGGTAGTCATAGCTTACGGGGCGCCGTCGAGGCCCGCGTTAAAGGCCGTCAAAATGGCACGTGAAAACGGCTTGAAGGCTGGCCTCTTAAGGTTGATAACTCTTTGGCCCTTCCCTGAGAAGGACGTCATAAGGCTTTCGTCGCACGTCAAAGCGTTCATCGTCCTGGAGATGAACTACGGCCAGCTCGTCCGCGAAGTCGAAAGGGCAGCGAAGGGAACCGCCGTAACATTGTTATCGAAGCTCGGGGAGGAATTGCACACGCCCTATGAGATCTTAAGGGCGTTAAAAGAGGTATGTTAATGGTTGAAAAGTTAACGTTTACGCATCCTTTATCGAAGTACTTACGCGTTGACAGATTACCTCACATATGGTGTGAGGGATGTGGAAATGGAATAGTGCTCAACTGTTTCATTAGGGCGTTGGACGAGCTAGGCGCAAACTTGGACGAGTTGGTAGTTGTATCTGGCATAGGATGTATCGGCCGAATCGCAGGGTATGTGAACGTCGACTCCTTTCACACGACTCACGGACGGGCCATCGCGATAGCCACAGGGATTAAGCTGGCTAACCCGCGGTTGAAGGTCGTCGTCATAAGCGGGGATGGCGACCTTTTCGCGATAGGGGGGAACCACTTCATTCACGCGGCCCGTAGGAACGTCAACTTGACGGTCATATGCGTTAACAACTTCAACTACGGCATGACCGGAGGCCAGCTAGGGCCGACGACGCCGCTCGATTCCATCACGACCACCAGCCCTTACGGCAATGTCGAAAGCCCGTTCAACCTAGCTCATTTGGCAGCGTCATCAGGAGCCGTATACGTGGCGAGGTGGACCGCCTTTCACATTCACGAGTTAACGAAGTCCATCAAGGCTTCGTTAAAGAGGAGAGGTTTCACGTTCATAGAGGTCATATCGCCTTGTCCGGAGCTTTACGGCAGGTACAATAAGATGGGAAGGGGCGTAGACATGATGAATTGGCTTAAGCGAGTATCGGAGGTTCGTCATGGATGCGACCCCGCTAAGGCTGAGGTCTCATCGTCGAAAATAGTCGTCGGAGAGTTCGTAAGCGTCGATAAGCCCACTTACGATCAGCTTATCTATCAATTGATGGAGAGGGTTAAGGGAGGCTCATCCGTTGAAGGTGGAGGTTAGGATAGCTGGCTTCGGAGGCCAAGGCATCGTCTTAAGCGGTTTAATGTTGGCCTCTGCAGCTTGCCTTTACGAAGGGAAGAACGTCGTCTGTACGCAATCTTACGGCCCTGAGTCGAGAGGAAGCCATTGTAGGTCTGACATCATCATATCGGATGAGGAAGTTGACGCATTGGCCGTCGAACGCCCGGACATCTTAATCGTCATGTCGGACGAGGCCTATCGTGAATACCTAAGAGGCCTTAAGAGCGGAGGGATACTCCTTGTCGACCCTGACATGATCCGCAAGCGAGAGCCGATCGAGGGGATAGAGGTTTACGAAGTTCCAGCCACGAGGATGGCCGAGGAGCTTGGGAGGGCTGTTGTAGCGAACGTCATAATGTTGGGCGCTCTCACGTCCATCACGAACGTCGTCAGCGAAGAGGCGATGAGGAAGTCGATCATCCGTTACGTACCTAAGGGGACGGAAAGCCTAAATATCAAGGCGTTTGAACGTGGGTTGGACTATGGAAGGGAGCCTTCAGTTAAGAGGGAAGCTTGAAGGACCTAGGATTGGAATATTCATTTGTCATTGTGGTGGCAACATTAGCGATACGGTAGACGTAAATAGGGTGAAGGAAGAGGCCTCTCGATTAGAGGGCGTGGTGATAGCTGAGACTCATGAATACGTATGTAGCGACCCAGGTCAAGCGATGATAGTTAACGCTATCGAGGAGCATGGGTTAAACCGCGTCGTAATAGCCTCTTGCTCCCCGAAGATGCACTTGGATACGTTTCGAAGGACGTTAAGCTCGGCTGGCTTAAACCCATACCTATTGGAAATGGCAAACGTTCGTGAGCAATGCAGTTGGGTGCATGATGATCGAGAGGACGCGACTTCGAAGGCCGTAGACCTAGTCCGCAGCGCCGTAAGGCGAGTTCGTCATCACAAGCCCTTGGAGCCGAAGAGCATGCTGATTAACAGAGACGTCTTAGTCATCGGAGGAGGAATCGCTGGCATCATAGCTTCGATCGAGCTAGCCGATAAAGGCCATCGAGTCTACTTAGTGGAAAGATCTCCTAGCATCGGCGGACATATGGCTCAATTGAGCAAGACATTTCCCACGCTCGATTGCTCTCAATGCATTCTTACGCCTAAGATGGTTTACGTCGCTCAACACCCTAACGTGAAGCTATTCACGCTATCTGAAGTAAAGGCTGTCGAAGGCTCCCCTGGCAATTATAGGGTCTTGATCGTGAAGCATCCAAGGTACGTTGAGGACTGTTGCGTCGCATGCGGCGAATGCGAAAAACGCTGCCCCATCAAGGTTCCAAGCGAGTTCGAAGTCGGCCTAACGTATCGTAAGGCCATATACAGCCCGTTTAAACAAGCCGTCCCTCGTACGTACGTCATCGATAAGGAGCGATGCCTTTACTTCACGAAGGGAGTCTGCAGGCTTTGCGAAAGGTTCTGCAAGGCGAACGCCGTAAACCTCGATCAAAAGGACGAGTTCATCGAGCTTGACGTGGGAGCTATCGTCGTTTGCACTGGTTACGATCAATTGGACCCTAACGCACTCGAAGAGTACGGTTACGGCTTACATCCTAACATCGTCACGAACCTTCAATTCGAGCGAATAGCCTTAGCTGGTTTCAAGAGGCCTTCTGATTCCAAGCCGCCTAAGAAGGTGGCATTCGTCCTTTGCGTCGGAAGCCGAATGACGAACGAAGGCAAAGGCGTGAAGCATTGTTGTAAGATTGGCTGTATGGTGGCGATAAAGCAAGCGATGCTCTTACAAAAGGCCGTGCCAGACGCCGAGCCTTGGATCTTTTACATGGACGTAAGAGCCGATGGAAAGGGCTATGAGGAGTTCTACATGACGGCTCAAGAGCATAACGTCCGCTTCGTCAGGGGGCGAGTTGCTCAAGTGGTCCCAATAGACGAAAACAGGTTGTTAATCCAAGCGGAAGACACGTTCCTCGGGACGAGCTTCGAAGGCGTATTCGACTTAGTGGTTTTAAGCGTCGGAATAGTCCTAAGCCGAGGGACGGCCGAGCTCGCTAAAAGGTTAGGTATGCAGCTTGGAGCCGACGGCTTCTTGTTAGAGAGGCACTTCAAGCTTAAGCCCGTCGATAGCCAACGCGAAGCGATTTTCGTAGCAGGCGTTGCCTTAGGCCCGAAGGATATTAGGGAGTCGACGTTAGAGGCTATGGCGACGGCTTCGAGGGCGGCTACGTTCCTCGGCAAAGGGGAGATATCGCTCTCCCCAGAGGTTGCGTACATCATCTTAGAGAGATGCGATAATTGCGGGATTTGCGTTGAAGTCTGTCCTACGAACGCCGTTGAAAGGGCCTTAAGCGCTGTAATCGTAAACCCTGTTGCTTGCGTCGGATGTGGTATTTGCGTGGCGAGATGCCCGAGGGGCGCGATCGAGCTTAACCATTGCACTGAGGATCAACTCCTCGCTCAAATAGAAGGCATTTGCGAAGGCGGCGTACGCCCGAAGGTCTTGGCCTTCGTTGAGAGGAACACGGCTTACAGCTCCGTAGACTTAGCTGGCCAAATGAGGGCCTCTTACCAGTCGAACGTGGAGGTAACCCAGGTTCCGACGGCTGGTCGCGTGGCCTTAAGGCACGTCCTTTACGCTTTCGCCGCTGGCGCAGACGGAGTCATCTTCGTAGAAGGGGACGATAGCGTGTTCACCGAAGAGGCCTTAAGGGAACACGTAACTCAGTTGAAGAAGGAGTTAAGCCGTTATGGCGTCTCACCCCTTAGGTTGCTTTCGATAACGACGACGATACCTCAGTACGATAAGGCTTTAAACGTTTTTGAGACTATGGTCGCTCGACTAGGGAAGATAGGCTCGATATCTGAAGGAGATCGTTTAAAGTTGCGTAAAGCATTTGAAGAATTAAACGTTATTAAATAAATAGTGATGCTGAATGATCATAGGGATTATTTCAGATACGCATGATAGATTATCACGAATTGATGAAGCCGTCAAAAGATTGAATGAAGAAGGGGTTGAGTTAGTCTTACATGCAGGCGATTACGTAGCCCCCTTCGTTGTGCCGAGGTTTAAGCCTCTAAAGGCCAAGTTGATCGGCGTCTTTGGAAATAATGATGGTGATAAGCATTTGTTAAGGAGGAGGTTTGCAGAAATAGAGGCTGAAATACGTGGGACGTTCGCTGAAGTTATCGTCGATAATTTAAGAATAGCCATGTCACATGGCGAGGAGGAAGAGCTTTTGCGAGCTTTGATAGATATTGAAGGTCATGACGTAGTAGTACATGGGCATACGCATGAAGCGAAAATCTACCGAAAGGGCAGGACGTTAGTCGTGAACCCAGGCGAAGTTTGCGGCTACTTAAGCGGTAGGTCAACTATCGCCATCTTCGACACGAAGACTCTAGAGGCAAGGATCATCACGCTTTAAGCGCTCGCGCTTCATCCTTTCCACGGCCTTCCTCACGCCTTCATCTCCTTCGATAGCCTTCGATCGAACGATTTCGAACGCCTCCTTCGACGTGATCTGCTTTAGCTCCTCGCCGACGGATTGGACTAAGTGTCTAGCGGC
>WUQV01000135.1 GCA_009889585.1 Candidatus Bathyarchaeota archaeon
GTTCTGATGCGTACAAGGACAACCTTGTTGATGCTTATGATCATCACGTTTGCCTCAACGGCTTAAGCTAGGAGAAGCCCTCTTAGATAGGTGAAAGGGGTTCTAAGAGTTAAAAGTTGAAATGAAAGTAGTGTAAAAGAGGCCTGACAATAACGTTAGAAAATAGAGTCCCCATGTCTTAGCAGTGAGGGCTGATTTTCAGAGCTTATCATAACTTCATAGGACTATACATGAGTCTAAGCAGATTGAAACTAGCGGAGAAAGCAAGCTTAACTAGGGCCTAGACCAGATAGGCATTTAAGTCTTTTAAGAGGAGTCTAAACCGTCGAAAGAGGAAAAATAGAAGGGATACTAACTGACGGTGCCAAACTCTAACCAGTAAAAGTGCGCTTGCCAACCTCTGTAGAAACCGACAGAGGTTGTGGTTGACTCAACAATTTCTTCAGAGAACGTTACGGTTTTTTTATCTTCCACTACGAATAATGGAGTTGAAGTTATCTCTACGGGCATATTTTCCGATTTAACCGAGAGATCGATTTTCCTCTCCATCTTCATTCTTCACCACATTCCTAACTCACTCCTTTCTTTTAACCTCTACCTCTCCATTGTCCTTACAAACAACACGATACTCCTGCCACATCATATATTGACCAATCCACTTCTCACGGGGTATGATTATGTGTAAGACGTGCTTGTACATAACTGGTCTTGGTGGAGGGGGTACATGCGCTCTACCTCCGGAGGTCGAGGAATGAAAATTTTATATCCTAGGCTGACAAGCGTATATTCGCCCCCGAATGGATCGAAATCCGCTTTTATTTCGATTACAACGGCATCCTGCTCGTAAACCATTTTAATTCCATGGTAATCCATGTGGAAACGCTTATAAGTCTTTTAGGTCGTTTAAAATCATAAAATCATGTGGCGAATGGACATTAAAAGATAATGAAACACTCCTAATTTGCGACATCAAAAAGCTTAAACCACTCAGATCCCGAAAATCCAACAGAACCAGCGTTAAGAAATTAGATAGGACGTATGGATTTAAGGATCTATAAAGCTAAGCCTCAGTCAGGTAACTTTGCACTTTCAATTATAAGCGTGAGGAAAAATTATGAAAGCTTTCAGCCTGTCGGAAATTTTAAATACGAAACTTCATCGTCTTCTCCGCGATGGCTCCGATGCGTCCGCGCAAACGAAGCCATCGAGATGGCGGGGGTTCAGCTGCCCCCGATGGCCCTTGAGCGAGATGAAAGCCCGAAGTCGAAGAACCTAGGAGTTTCCCGACAGGCTGCAAAAGAGGGAAAAGCTCAAATAATCTCGAAGTTATTGAAGCTGAGGGGTGAAATACGAAGGTCACTATCTCCCTCATAAAGGCTGACGTAGGAAGCTTAGCCGGCCATTGCGTCGTCCACCCGAGCCAAATCGAAGTCGCTAAGGAAAGCTTGGAGAGGGCGAAACAAGAGGGGTTAATCCTCGACTATTACGTCTTCAACTGCGGCGATGATGTAGAGCTCCTTATGACGCATACGATGGGCGAGAACGACGTAAGAGTCCATAAGCTCGCTTGGGATACGTTTAAAGAGGTGAACGAAAGGGCTTCGAAGCCTTTGAAGCTTTACGCCGCTGGCCAAGACCTCCTCGTTGAAGCGTTCGCCGGGACTGTTAAAGGCATGGGGCCAGGCGTGGCTGAGATGGAGATAGAGGAAAGGGAGAGCGAGCCCTTCGTCGTGCTCGCAGCCGATAAGACGTCGCCAGGGGCTTGGAACCTGCCGTTGTTCAAGGTATTCGCAGACCCTTATAACACGGCCGGCTTGATAATCGACCCTAAGATGCACGATGGCTTCACGTTTCGAGTCCTAGACGTCAAGGAGGGCGAGTACGTTGACCTAGCCTGTCCAGCTGAGATGTACGACTTAATCTCGTTAATAGGGACCATCGAGCGATACATCGTCGAACGCGTTTACCGTTCGTATGATAAGCTCGTGGCGGCTGTGGCGAGCACGACGAAGCTATCCTTAATCGCAGGGCGTTACGTAGGTAAGGACGACCCTTGTTTAATCGTTCGCGCTCAATACGGGCTTCCAGCGCTCGGCGAGATACTCTCAGCCTTCGCGTTCCCTCACCTCGTCCCAGGTTGGATGAGAGGCTCGCACTACGGACCGCTTATGCCGGTTAGCTTGAAGGACGCTAAATGCACCGTCTTCGACGGGCCGCCGAGGTGCGTAGCCTTGGGGTTCAACCTCACGAACGGAAGGCTCGTCGGCCTTTACGGCAAGGAGCCAGCCGACCTCTTCGATGACCCAGCCTTCGATCACTCGAGGAGAAGGGCTAACGAAATCGCTGAGTACATGCGCCTCCATGGGGAGTTCATGCCTGCTCGCCTAGAGCTAGAGCAAATGGAGTACACAACGTTGCCTCACGTTATCAAGAGGCTAAGGGGACGCTTTAAGAGGGCATAGGTAGCTGGGCAGCTTTACGCTGCGAACGAAGGTTATGGAAAGGAAAGAAGGAAGGCGCTAGAGGACAGCCTTAAACGGCCTCCTTCGAAGGCCCTTTCCGTGGCTTCCTCAGCGTTCCTGACCTCCTTCCCGCTCAACGGGCTTCCTCCAGCTGAGTTGCCGTTAGTTGCTATATAAGTGACATAAAACCATTAAGCGTGCTTGACGTTAGAATGCTCACAAAGCTTAGGGGGAAAGCCCAACTTTGGTTAACGTATTGGGCGAAGCTTGCCTACCGCCTCGGCCTAAGGCCTAATTTCGTAAGCGCCTTAGGGCTATCGCTCGCTACGTCTTCAGCTGCCGCCTACGTTATGTGGCATGACCACTGGTTAATGCCACCCTTGGCGCCGACCCTCTTGTTGCTCTCAGGCCTTTGCGACGCGCTTGACGGAGCCCTCGCTAGGGCTTACGGCTCGGTCAGCGCCTTCGGCGGCTTCTTCGACTCGTTGTTAGATCGTTACGCGGACGCCATCGTGTTGATCGGCGTAATGTTAGGCGGGCTTTGCGACGTTCTTTGGGGCTCCTTAGCGTTAATGGGCTCGTTATTGACTAGCTACGCTAGGGCGAGGGCGGAAGCTGAAGGGGTTCGCATGGAGTCTATAGGCTTAATCGAAAGGCCTGAGCGCATCTTGATCTTAGCCTCCTCAAGCTTCATCGCGATCGCCCGAGCTGAGGCATTAAGGTGGGCGGTAATTTTGCTCGCCTTCTTAACGAACTTAACTGTCTTACAACGAGCAGTCCATTTCTCACGAGAGGTTAAACGACGAAAGGCTAGCCGAACAACCTAGCGCGTAACTTTCGCTCATCCTTAGCGCGAACCTTAACGATGCCACGGTATACGGCGCACGATACGCAATAGTACTTCGTTTCCAAAGGAGAGGATATATACGCCCCCTTTTGACGAAGCTCTTGAGCGAGCTGAGGGTCGACGACGGAAAACCTTCTCGTCACCTTCTTGGCCTTATCCCTTGGCACGAGCTCTCCGCACATGGAGCATTGAACGGCGTAACTCCTGCCCTTCCCTCCTTTAGAGCGCCCTCGGCTCTTCCTCTTCACCGGCAAGGCTCGGCCCTCAGTTGCTTATCGAAGCCGTCGGGCAATATTAACGTTGACCAAGCCCTTGAGGCTGTGCGCGTAATAGGTCGGTTGAACTTCGCGCGTCTGAAGGATGAATAGGCGCTTTGCTAAAAATGGAAAAGCTTAATATTTCGGCGAAATCTCCCGAAGGTAAGGGTCAACTCTTGAAGATTACGGAGGCATTAAGGGTCATCGACGATAGGCTCATGGAGTGGTTGAGAAGGGACGATTTAACTAAGGATCAACAAGATAGGCTCATGGAAGCTAGGCGAGCGGTTGCAGACATAGAATCCTTAATGATAATAGCGCGCATATTTGATCTTAAGGAGATCGAAGAGATAATTAGGGAGAGGCATGAGGCGCTAAGGAAATTAGCTCAAGAATCTTCAACTACCTCATGAGGTTTGCAGTATATATCACTTCGCAGAACTCATGTCTTTAAGCTAAAGCCTCACTTCCGCCCTTTGAAATTTTACTTATAGAGTTAAAAGGTTCGCTTGGGGAACTAACGTATGCCATTTGCCGATACGCTAAGCTTTAAATGAA
>WUQV01000136.1 GCA_009889585.1 Candidatus Bathyarchaeota archaeon
AGTTGGTGTGGCAGTTACGATCGGTACTCTATGTCGAGGCGTCTATGGTTTACTCTTTCAAGTTATTGCTGATTATCCAAGTTACCTTTGGAGATAGCGGTGCTTCTATTTATCAAGTAGTCCGTATAATTAAAACAGATTATCCTAAGGATGTAGCAATCTTAGGCATTCACGTTGGAGCTCATGATACGTATCGAGCCTACAGCGCAATAGAATGGATAGAAAGAGAATTAGGTATCACGGTCTTAACTCCGAGCGGTTAAACCTTTAAAATAGCAAACGTTTTCAGGTTCACCAACTGTAAACACCTACTCTTCCTACTTTATGCTGGAAATAAAGAAAGCAATTGGACCACAGACACCGAGTAAATCGGCGATTTTTATGTATATTTTCGAATAGTTAAAATGTATGTCTGTTAAAATATAGCTCTGACTACCTCCATCAACATGAGGTTATAGTTTAAGCGAGGAGTGCTCCGGTCCTTTCCTAAGGCAGATCGTTGACAGAGGCCGAATGATTTATTAATAGATTACGTGATGGTTAGACGTTGCTCAGTCAACGATTCAGCTTAAATGCATGTAAAAGTTAGAATCTAACCTTAGATCCCTTATCAGCGATGCTAAGCCTTCGATATCACTCGGATCCTCTCATGACCTACATTAATGATCTCGATCATGAGCGAGGCAAACTTATTAATGGGATGCTACAAAGCTCTGTGAGAGACATGGCTCAGCCTCGGGAAGCTTACATCAAGCTTGCTTGGAACTTCTTAACGGAGGCTAGGAGGAAATTAGAGGATTACGTTAAGACGGGGGATGAGGTTTCGCTAAGGCAGGCTTGTGAAAAGGGTTGGGGGGCTGTGGCTCAAGGCCTTATGTACGCCGTTGGAAAAGCCATCACAAGCCATAGGGAGTTCTCAATCGTGGCATCGGAGTTATTTAAGAAGACTGGGGATAGGATTTTCCTTAGGGGCGAGGTAGCTGGCGAATACCTTCACGGGGCTGGCTTCTACCATGGATTGCCGACCCTTGAGCTAATATCTGACAGCTTAGATTTGATAGAGGAAATGCTAAGGGCGTTAGAGCGGTTAGACAAATTAAGTTCTTAATAACAAAAGATCGCCTACCTCTATAGTAACGGCTAAATGCTATTCAACGAAAGATACGATTTGACTAATTCGAAGCATTCTAAAAAGCGCTCTATTCAAGACCTTAAGCTTGTTAAGCTTTGAAGACCTTTCCTATAACTATTATCTGAACTTCCTTTCGATTGGACGACGCATCGGACTCTTAAGCAAAGCTATGCGGCCATATGAACTACCCCTCCCTATCTGAAGGGGGCTTCCTGCTTCAACGACCAGGCTCGATCCCCATCCACCCAGAGCGCAGGCTTCCTTCAGTGAAGCCGTTTCCGCAAGCCACGTCTGGAAGGTGGGTTACGGAGGCCTTGATCTCCACAGGCGTAAATTCGGCCTGTCCCATGCCTACTGGGAGAGGAATATGGTGAACGAAAATATAAGTGTTTCATCACCTAGCTTACGCAAGGGGACTTCCCGCCGATAAAGTTAAAAGCTTAACGCCGTTTCATCCCTTACTTAAGCAGAGAGTTTTCTGATCAACCTTTTATAAATGCCCTATTAATTGATATTGAAATGCACGCTTGTCGGTTGCTTCCGCTTA
>WUQV01000137.1 GCA_009889585.1 Candidatus Bathyarchaeota archaeon
GGCCGTAAGAACCGCATCGTTTACACGGACGGCTTCCTTTGCCATACTTCCTGACCTTCTTTGGCCTTTTCTTCGCCATCTCCATCCCTTACGTAATATCGACGTTAAAAGCCTCCTTTACGAAGGCTATTGCCTCCTCTGGGGTAATTAAGTGATATGACTTAATCTTCGATCTAGCTCGTCGTCTATATTTCACCCTATACCCAGGCCTGCTAAGGGAAACACATACATCCATACCTATAATGCCTAACTCAGGCACGTACTTCGTACCCGGCATTTGAATGTGCTCCTTTATTCCGAACGAGAAGTTGCCGAGCTTATCGAAGCTTCCCTTAGGGAGCTTATTCCCAACGGCCTCTAACGCCTTCTTCAAGAACTCCACGGCCTTTTCCTTCCTAAGGGTGACGAGACATGCTATAGGCTCCCCCCTCCTTATGCCGAAGTCTCGAATGGTCCTCTTGGCCTTTTGTTTACACGGCCGTTGCTTAGTTAAGCTCTCGACTATCTTAACGGCCTTCTCAAGAGGCTCCCCAGGCTTCCCGACGGAGACGTTTACGACCACCTTCTCCACCTTAGGCATTAACATCGGGTTATCCTGCCACTTCTTACGAATGTCCTCCTCGATAGACATTAACTTACCTCCGGCAAAGATATAAGGGGTTTCTCACGTCCGATGACGAAGACGTAATCTAAAATCGTATTAAAACTCCTACCATGGTCGTTTTCTATCGTCGTTAGGAAATCCCTTCTTTCACCTGATTTCCTCTCGATTTTAATAATCCTGCCGTATCTACCGATGTTCTCCCCGCCGATTGCTATGGCGAAAGCCCCCTCCTCGATCTTCAAATGATCGAGAGCATCGCGTTTCGGCAAGCTCACCTTTAATACGTCCAGCGTTTCATAAGCCGCCCCCTCGACGTCAGCCTTAAGGATTACGTTGCTCCCATCGTGAAGGTTTAGTTGTAAGCGGCCGCCTTTCACAGCCGTCTTATCTTCAATCCTACAGAGCTTAAAGGCCGCTTCATCCTTTTCCACAGGATGGAGAATCAACCCCTTCGACGACGGGATGATTCGGAAGAACGAGTTGGCTTCGGGGATGGCCACCACGTCCATCAAGCCCGTCGGGAACTTATCATCTCGGCGAACCCTTCCGTCAACGAGGACCTTGCCTTGCGATACGACCTTCTTGACCTCCCCCCTCGTTTCCGCTAACTTAAGGATGTCGCGTATGATGAGCGCTAACGGTAAACAACGTGAGATTGGATGAGGGCCTGGCGAAGGCCTTACGGTCCAAGTTAACTCCTTTCGCTTAATGGGCCAATGCCTAGGGGCTGGCTCTCGCTTAAGGCGAAACGTTGATCCCCCCGGCCTCGGCGGCCTCTTTTAATTCGACTAACCCTTTGCTCCTTCGCCCTAATGCTCTCTTACGCCATTTATCGTCCAAGTTTAAGCTCGTGATCATGACCTTAGACGGATGAATCGGGACGAATACCGTGCTTCCATCCACCTTCTCACGAGTTATGCCTTCGACGTGAATTTGGTACTTCTTTCGATCCACTTCTACGACCTTCCCTTCCAACCCTTTGAAGTCCCCCCTTAAGATGCGAACGGAATCCCCCTTCTTAATCGAGAACGACCTTGCGCCGTATTTCTCCTTAAGCTCCGACGAGAGCGGAGCTGAGAAGGCCTTCCTCCTTTCGTGAGAAGGAGCTTGATAAAGGCGCCTTCGTTGTTTTGAAGGCTTCATCGTGATGGGCTTCACTTCTCCACCTCACCTTATGCGCTTAAACGATTATGCTTGCGGCGCTTGCGATCCTCGGCCATCGTTCCGCCGCCTCCTTAGCGACGGGCCCTCTGATCTCGGATCCCTTCATATCGCCTTCAGGGGTTACGATGACGGCGGCATTATCCTCGAATTGGACCCACGCCCCCTCCGGCCGACGGTAAGGCATCCTCTGCCTGATGATAACGGCTTGGAAGAGCTTCTTCCTCATGTCCGGCGTTCCCACTTTGACCGAGACGACGACGGAATCCCCGACGGTCGCTGAAGCTAAACGGCGTAAGCGGCCTTTGTAGCCGACTACTTGTACAAGCCTTAACTCCCTAGCCCCCGTGTTATCCGCGCACTTAAGCGTACAGCCGACGGGCAAGCCCCTCGACGTCCTTAAGCCTCGGCCAGCTACGCCCTTAGCGACTAAAGCTCGGGCTTTGGCCTTCGCGGCCACCGACCCTTCACCCCTTTAACTTCTCTATTATGACGAATGCTACGGTCTTGCTGATGGGCCTGCATTCGGCTATCTTCACTCGATCCCCTTCGCGAGCGTTAATACAAGGAGGGTTATGAGCTGGAATACGGCTATGGCGCCGCTCGTAACGCTCGTACTTAGGCACGTAATGAAGGTAATCCCGGCGGACGATCGCCGTCTTCTCCATTTTAGCGCTCACTACGACCCCTTCGATTACGTGCCCTCTGGTTCGAAGATGTCCGTGAAAAGGGCAGTTGAGATCGCCGCAGGCTTCAGACGCCATTCACCACAACCTCTTCACCCTTCGTTTTAGCCTATCCTCAGGCCTTCCTACGATGGCCCTTCCGTCGACTTCTACGACGGTAGAATTTGGCATCGTGAAATGAAACGTCGCGACTTCCTTCACCACCACCTTTTTCTCGCCTTTATGGAGGATTACGATCGTGTTGCGCGTTTCGTCCACAACCTCCCCTGAGATGCCGATGTAGCCCTTATGGGAGCTTCTAATGACTTTAGCGCGAAGGCCGATGAGCTCATGACGAATGATGGTCGGCGTCACCTTCATCGTTACGCCCCTTTAGCCTCCTCTTGAACGGTGAGTATCCTAGCGATGGCCTTTCGAATCTCTCGTATGCGAGATGGATTCTCGATGGATCCACCAGCTTTAACCATCATTCTTAACCTCATGAGCTCCGCCCTTAGCTCGATTAACTTCCTCTCGCGTTCCTCTCGATCCATCTTACGAACGTCCTTAGCCCTTAAGATTGGCATCTAAGATTCAGCCTCCTCTTGAGCTGCTTCCCCCTCGACCTTAGCCTCAGGTACCTCTATTCGATCCAACGGCTTAAACTCAGGAGATACTATCTTGACCTTTACGCCATAAATCCCCGGCTTTAATTGTACGTGAACTTCAGCGTTACGCACGTACTTAGACGCTGCCTCTCCACTCTTCGGTAAATACCCTGCGACGAACTTCTCATAACGAGCTCTTTCAGTCGTCAATTTCCCGCTTATGATTATCTCAGCCCCTAACGCTCCAGCTTCCATCACTCGGCTTAACGCCCAAAACCCAGCCCTTCTGAAGTGCACTCCTCGCTTAAGGGCCGCGGCGATGCGAGTGGCGATAACGTATGGATTTAACTCAGGGGCTTCTATTTCAGCTACTGAAATTTGAGGATTCGATAAATTGAACTTCTCCTCTAACGCCTTCGTAAGCTGTTGTACAGTTTCCCCTCCTCTACCTATAACGATCCCCGGCCTCATAGCGTAAACTGTTACCCTCGTCCCTAATGGAGTCTTCATCATCTCCATCCCTCCATATCCAGCCCTCTCAAGCTCCTTCTGCAAATACTCATCGATCTCAACCTTCTTAATCGTCTCCTTCATGAAGCGTTTAACAGTAGACATTAAGCTACCTCTTTTTCTAAAACTATCTCCACATGCGTAAGGGTCTCAAACTTAGGAGATGAGCGTCCAAAGGCCCTTGGCATATAACGCTTCATCTTCATACCAGGATAAGCTGATGCATGAATTATCCGTAAGTTCTCAATATCAAACCCTTTATCCTCAGCATTCGCTTCAGCATTCTCTAACACTTGTAATATTTTATTAGCTGCTTTCACTGGATACCGTCCAGCATATGCACCTCCCTTTAACTGCCGTTTATGACCTACCTTATGATTATACTTTCTATACGGAACTGGTTGCTCCTTAGCTATAACAGCTCGTAAGAATTGCTTCGCTTGTTGCAATTTCATTCCCTTTATAGCATTACAAATCTCTATTGCAGCCTTATGCGATATTCTTAACTCTCGTCCACTAGCCTTCGCAACCCTCGCCTCGTCCAACCCTACGATCGAATAGCCCCACTCAGGCACTTCTTCCCAGCCTAGCTTATGACTTTTGGCTAAGGCTTTGTTAAATCCCTTGCTTATAAATGGTGTCGCTTGATGTAGGCGGATGCCCAAAGGCAGAATAAGGCTCCGCTTGAAATGGGCGAGGAGGGTCGGCGTTAGATGGCCCATGCGTTAACGAGATGCATGGGATAGCGGAGCGGTGAGCTTTAGGAGTGGTATTAACTTTGAATAAGCAAGTAGACCTAAAGCCAATACTTAATAATTTCTTGGCGGCCTGGAGGGGAAAACTCTTCTCACGTTAGCAGTGTTTCTCTACGCAACTATTCACCCCTTTCTACCATACGTCCTTAGACCTCTTCCCAGTTGAAATAGCAAGAACCACTCTTTATTTCCTTTGTATGGCTACATCACTAGGAACTCAAGCAGCTTCCTCATACCGTTCCTCCCGTTTACAGCATATGGTATATGCTCGGAACTTGAGGAGTCTTTAATATTAAGAATTACTCCCCACTATAAATACTGGTTGGATATTATATATAAGCTTAATTGGAGCGTTACTCGGGATCATAGGCACGGCATTATTCAATAGAAGGAGAATGCTAGCAATCTCTCTACTTATAGTAGGATGGGTTATCTAGTTCCTTACTTCTTGCCAATTGGTGCATGGTTATATGGTCTATCGGAGAGAGTACTATTTCATATTCTCAGTATCGTATGCAGAGCAGTAGCTTCTAGAGCTTCGTCCTGACATGCTCTTACTACTCCTCATCTTCGCTAAACCCGTTGCCATTGCTGAACCCCATCTTAATACTTAAGGGTTATGACATTACAAAAAAGGCGTCCAGAAACTCGTTTTAGAGCGGATGAATGAACAAAAGCATGGCTAATCAGCCCTAATAGGGACGAGCTTGTCGTTCGCATGCTATCGGGCATCTAAGATCAGGAATGAGGCTTCCATACGGGGATCCTCGCAAGCGGCTTAATGGCCACGCGCCGTTAGTAGGGGCCGATTCGCGCAGCCCAGAACTCAGCAGTACGAACCGAGAACCTCCTTTCTTTAGCGGGAGTGCCAAGAAGTCCCTCCTCGCTCATTAAACCTTGACTTATCTGAAGCGCAGCCCTCGTCGGGCCGTTTCTTTGGCAATTAAAGGATCTTGCGCATTCGATGACGGCCCCTTGCTCCTCGCGATACAGAGAAATCTCACTAAGAGAATCGAAGTTTACCTCGTCTTAAGATAACTTAACGATGGATATCATTCAGCCCCAGGCTCTTATTTACATAAGCTATGCTCCGTAAAGCTTAAATTCGATAGTCAATAGCCATCATTTGATCCAACATGTCCGCTTTAACGTACAAACGTTTAATTCACGCCTTATTCATAATAGCGATCGTATCGACAGCTTCCATAGCTTACGTTTACGTAACTTACGAAGGCCGAATAGCGAGCTTAACTGCTAAGGTTAAATCCTTAGAGGAACAGCTCGCTAGATATAGGCTATTGACGATAGTTGATGACACGGGGTACGTCACGACGTTAACTTATCATCCCAAGAGGATCGTTTCTCTCGCCCCAAGCGTCACGGAGACACTCTTCGCATTGGGCTCAGGCGATAAGGTCATCGGAGTGACGAAGCACTGCGATTACCCGCCTGAGCTCCTGAAGAGGGTAAAAGAAGGCCGCATAGAGGTAATCGGGACTTTCGTCAACCCCTCGGCCAAAAAGATCGAGGCCCTTTGGCCCGACTTAGTCATCGGCACGGGCCATAAGTCCCACGTGAAGATCGCCTCGATCCTAAGGGATAAAGGGCTTAAGGTCGTCCTCTTCGAGCCGGAGAGCTTAGATGAGGTCCTTCAGAAGATCGTTTGGATCGGCAGGATAACCGGGGTGGATAAGGAGGCGAATGAGCTCGTCGTTAAGCTAAGAAACAGGATGGACGATATCCTCAAGAGAGTGGCTGGCGTAAAGTACAGGCCGAAGGTCTATTATGAGGCTCGATTAGATCCCCTCACTAGCGTAGGCCCAAGCACGTGGGTACATCATTTAATTTGGCTGGCTGGAGGCGTTAACGTCTTCAGGGATGCAAAGGTTAAGTACCCTAATGTAAGCATCGAGGACATCGTCGAACGGAACCCCGACGTGATAATAATCCCGAAGGGACATAAAGCGACGATCGAGGAGATAATTGCTAGGCCAGGTTGGAAGTCGATAAACGCCGTGATCAACCGACGAATTCACGTCGTAAACCCAGATATAATCCTCAGGCCTAGCCCGAGGATCGTAGAAGGCCTTGAGGCGTTAGCGAAGATATTACATCCAGAGTTATGGAGTTAAGGCACTATTCCTATGAGTTCATCCTTGAACACAAAGGCCTTAACTTAAGCTATGAACGACCCATTACCACCTTCTTAACATCCGATATCATCGACGTGGCCCATGACCTCGTCTCACTGTCAACAGCCGCTAAGGTCTCTAAATAAGCGACTCCAGCGGCCAGCGTGACGCCTAAGACTGGCATCACTTTCCTTGGACGTGGGATCGCGAGGAGGAGAGCGCTCATCACGGCTAAGGCAAGCGCTCGCTTCACCATGTTCACCCATTGAAGAGCGTGAAAAACTCAAACCGTCTTTTTGAACTAGCAAATCAAAGGCTCTTCTAACCCTTGGATGAAGCGAAATGACAGCCTTTATAACGATGAAATCAACAGTTTGTGGCTGATCAGCTTTTTCTCAACAATGCCTATAGTCTATATAATTTTTAAGAATACAGCCTCCTTATCATTAGAGTGACTCCCTAACCTTAGTAACAGTACTTCATCGCGACGAATAAGTCATCCCTAATCTTCGAGTGAAGCCAGACATGAGATGCGCTTTTCTATGAGTTAAGCTAATATTCACTTGATGTCCAACCCGCAGAAAGTTCGGAAGGAAGCGGCTCGACGAAACGCACCGAAATTTGGCAAATTTTACAGCCTTACGTTAAAGAAAGGAAGGGGGAAGAAATTTGGCAAGTTCAAGAGAATAGGGAGGGAGGTTCAAGTTGGTAGTTAAAGTAAACGTAGAGGTTAAAAAAGGGGGGAAGATAATCAAAAGTCCCTCTGTTCTTAATACTGGGTATGAGGCAGGAGAAGAGCCTGAAATTCATCTGCCTACAAATTTAGCGAAAGAGTTAGAGTTTGACTTGAGAGGTGCGATGATCGACGTTTATCAAGCAATGGGTTCACGTGTTAACGCATATGTCCTTGGCTCTGTGGAAGTGAAAGCTGTCGAGCCAGATAGAGAGACCAATTGGATAAAGGCAAAGGCTGTGTCAGTGGAGGGAGAGGATGAAGTTGTCATTAGCGATAAGTTGATCGGAGAATTTGGCATAATCATTTTGAACCCAGCTTTAGGAAAATGGAAATTTAGAGGGGAAAGGAAGGTTAGGAGGAGCGTTTAACTTTCAAGTAAAGGATCTAATCGAATTAAATGTGCTCGTTCGGATCCTCTGGCTTATTCCGATCGGCATCAAAAGGATCCTGACGGAGTCATCGCTATTAAAGCGATATTAGCTAAGTGAGAAAGCTTTTAGCCGGACTTAAGGTGTAAGATGGATGCCTATTATCAGAATTCCAAGGCATGAAGATGTTAAAAAGCTGAAGAAGGACTTTAAAAGGGTTCATGTATCTAAATGGTCGATTTAATCTTAACGCTTACAGCCTTAGCCTATACTATCATCATGGCACTTGATCCTATTATACTGCTGATACTAGTTGCTATGTTAGCCTCATACATACATATTGAAGTAACCATTAAGCCCAGAAAACGAACTCATTAACGGTCCAAAAGGACATTTGACGCCTACCGCAAGGTGGATGAGCTCCCTCTGGGCGGCAGCATGCAGAGGCAGACGTAGGCTAACTTTTAGCTCCTTATAAGGCCTTCAATTCATTTCCTCCTCTTAATGTCCGATATATCGACGCGGCCCACGACCTCGTCTCCCTATCGATGGCCGCTAAGATCCCTAGGTAGACGGCTCCAGCGGCCAACGTGACGCCTAAGACCGGCATAACCTTCATCGGGCGTGGGATCACGAGGAGGAAGGCGCCCATCGTGGTTGATGCGAACGCTCGCTTCGCGATATCCGTCCATTGAACGCTCACAGCGACGGACTTACGCACGGCCGCGAACAACGCCATGAACGTGATTAAGCGCGCCGCCGCGTTGATTAAGGCCACGTATGAGGCCGCTTGCAAAGGGTGCCCTCCGGCTAAGTTGGATAAGGCGTAGTACGCGATTGGTAACGCTATGACCGAGTGGACGTAAGGGAGGCTGAACGCGAAGAAGAGCTTACTTCTCACGAGCTCCTTGAGCGATATCCTCACCCTCTCGTCAAGCCTTTCGACGCCTAAGAGAACTGAGCTGAAGAATTGCGAGAGAACGATGACGAATGCGTCGATTGCTAAGATCCGTAGGACCGATCGCGCCTCTAGGTAAACGTCCCTTAGGATGAAGGTATATGAATCAGCCATGATCATAGCCCCTATAGTCATCGGCATCGCGAACGTCAAGACTGTGTTGAATGAAGTTGTTACGTCCTCCAATCGGCCTTCGGCTAAGAGCCTCGGGTATAAGGCGAACGCGAGCAACGATGAGTACGTAATGACGCTTGCGATTGCTGAAGCAGCTCCGTAATAACCTCGAGCTGCCTCGCTTCCGAGGACGAACAACATTATGAAGATGAAGGCAGCGATTCGATCCCCGACGATGTTGTATACGTTGGCGATCGATCCCTTCAACCACTCTTTCGCGTAATACCATCGGACGGTTCGCTTAAGTTCGTCGGCCATCAGGCTAAAGTAGTATGAGACTTGAGCGGCAAAAGTAACGATAAGGCTGAGCATCGCTCCAAAGAGGCCCCATCGAAGCCCAACGATTAACGCGAGGCCTAACGCTACCTTACAAACCTCAGCCACGATTAGCCCGTATCCGATCGCTTGCGGCCGTCGAGCTCGTAAGCAGGCCTCCGAAGCGGCAATAACGTAGGCTTCGATCATCAAGACTGACGATAAGAAGTAAAGGGCTACGTAATCCGCTTTAACGTTTAACGCGGAAGTAATGGCCGGGACGAGGGGCAGGTAGATTAACGCAATCAGGGCCGAGGCGATGGCGTTAACGACAAGCCCCGTCTTAGCGGCTCCCTCCAAACCCCTCGCTATAAACCTCATGGACCAAAACGGCACGATGGCGGACGCTATCGTGAGGTAAGCAAGCACGTCGTTCACGTTCAACCATATTCCGAACTGCGCCTCCGTAGTCGATCGGGTGAGCATGAGGACGAAAGCCATGCCCGTCATTACGCTGAACAACCTCGACGCGAATACGACGAACCCAGGGTACCTCAGTTGAATTCGACCTTCCATCCGCTTTCGTCGCCGTTCATTATGGCTAGTGTTTAAATGGTTTTAAACTTCTTCGGCGGAAAGTCCCCCTGCGAAAGCTGGGGGATGAAAGCCGATACGCTTACATCCCC
>WUQV01000138.1 GCA_009889585.1 Candidatus Bathyarchaeota archaeon
ATCGTAACGGCTTATAACGCTAGCATATATCCCCTTAATTGGCCAGGCTTGGGCGGTGTAGAGTTCATTCGCTGCATAGTTACTACAGGTATGTCTAAAGGTGGAGATTCCGGCTCCCTATTGCTTGATTACAACAGGCGGGCCTTAGGGCTCCTATTCGCTGCCATGGAGATCGAAGGAAGAGACGCCGTCACATATTACAACGACATTTAGGATGTTCAAGATGCGCTCAATATCAGCGTATTGACCAGCTAAGATACGGCTAGAAAATGCTCTATTTGGACATGGCTAAACGAATTGTGCCCTCTATATAATAAACGTCATATTGACCTAACTTATCAGGTATCAACTTTTCCGGCTCCTTGCATTTTCCTTTTTCTATGGTGACCAGTATGTAAGGTTTCCCATGCTTCCAACCAACCCAGTAACCAGTTATTACACCAATGTGTGACTTCAATATATCCTCATACTTTTTAAGATCCTCTAAGGCCTTCTCATATACTTCCCTATCAAAATTCTCTAAAACAGCGCTTAAATCGAAGTCAACTTTTTTCATCCTTCACCATGAATTTTTTCGTTCTCGTTGCTTATAAAGCTTTACCTTATTTATTTTCATTCGTTGATTTACACGCTCGGTTCCGCTTAGTCTTTTTGATATTCTAAGTCGGTTAGAGTTAGCTCTTAAAACTCCTCAGGAACCTCACTTGGCTTAACGATCATAATCACGCCCAGCATATAGTGGTCACATAGGAGTAGCTAGGCTTGCAAAACTAGCCCTATCAGCGGCTTTAATTAGAACTGAAGGATTGTAAGGCAAAAAAGTTATAAATGGTTGCTTGAGCTAAATAGCGGTATCGGTCCTCATGAGCGTTCGTAAGGCGGATCTTAAGGACGTTCATGTAGTTTTGTCCGTTATCAATAAAAGTAATGCTGAAGCTTATAGGAAAATAATACCAGCAGAATATTTTAAGGAGCCCATCTTCACCCTTGATAAGCTTGTGAAGAGATTTGATGAGATGACCTTCTACGTCTACGAGTTAGAAGGGAAGATAGTTGGTGTAGCTGCATTGCAAATTGTAAGCGAGGATATGGGGCAAGCTCGTTTAGTTTACATACTCCCTGAATATCAAAGGAGAGGAATAGGAACCTCGCTTGTAACTCATATTGAGGCTGAAGCAAAGAGGCTCGGGCTTAAAAGGCTAAGAGTCCCTTATGTGGATATGAATGCGTATTGGGCGATAAAATTCTACCAAAAATTGGGCTATGAAATCGTTGATAAGCGTGAAAAACCATGGGGATATGACTTCTTCTTTGAAAAGAAGTTATAAACATCAAAGATTGAACCAAACCCCAGAGGAGTTGCATGATGGATGAGCCTTCATAGTATGCTACTCAGATCTTAAAACCATAGAGCTTAGGTAATGCTATAATGTCGGCTACGATCACTTGCCGTTAAGGCTAGAAAGATTATACTTAATGTGAAGTATGGTTCACAGGAGCAAATGGACATCCAGCAAGAGCAATATCTATAATGCCGAGGGTTGCCTAAGGCCTCGTTAAGGCTATCGATTGCCTTGTTGGTGCTTTTAAATCCTTTAAAACTGCCATTGATGCTGCCCACATGGCTGACATCGATGCGTCATAATAGTAGCACGTTTTTGCTAGTAAGCGAGCCTAGACGAGGTAGGGGCCTCTTGAGGAACCTCTTCTTATACATGATGAACCCGCTTCCTCCTCCTAATGCACAATGCCAATCTAAAGCTTATTTCGTGATTGTAAGGTTCTACCACCACCGCTATTCTAACGTATCCCGTAATACCCACGGCTCTAGAATTGTTCCACTTAATAATTTCAATCGATGTTAAGGCCATCGCACAGATGCTATATTGTTAGCAGCTATAAGTAAGAGGTATACGCTGTAGACTTTCTTTAGATTCGAATGAGGGCTAAATACGTGCCCAAGCTTGTCTAACTAGCTATGGGTATTAAGAGGCGCCTATCCTTTAGCAGAGATCGACTCTCTCCTGAGGCATCGACTATTAAGCCCTCTCTTGGCTTCTTAAACGGCATTTTAAGCGGAGAAATCTGAAGGACCATAGGTTCACATGGCGCTAGCTAGCTTAAGGCTATTGGCGAACTAGGCTAAGGCTGAGCTAACAGCTTGCGAAAAGAGGTCCGTATAGCTTAAAGCGATATAGGAATGACCTTAAAATATGGGCATAAGGCTCTAAAGGCAATAGGACGCTCGTCAGAGTGGGCAAGGGCTAAGTAGCTAAAGCTATTAGTGGATAAGGGATGATAGAAGTATCTATAGACAGCGAACATAAAGGGGGAGATTTAGGAGGGAAGTCCTGCACCCCGCGCCAAATCAACGTGTTATTTTAAAGTTTACAGAAGAGGAGTGTTTGCTATAGCCAAGTGCTGCCCGCATACATCAATTTACTAAGATGTCATAAGCGCTCCGATCGGCTTCATCGAAAGGTCAACTTATGAAATGAGAGTGAGATGAGCATCATTACAAGGACTTTCGCGACGTGAAAGGAGCTTGAAGCGTACTTTAGCTCTTATGAAACGTAAGGGAATGAAGGATGAGAAGCCGACCGTTCCTTGCGAATTAGCTTGAACAAGCGCAGTCGATTAACGGTAAGGGGCCGTCGAGGAGCCATCGTATTGAGAGGTTAAGAGGTTCTTCTCATCTCCCTTATTAGCTTCTTCGTCTCCCAAGCGTTATAAAGCGATGCCAAAGCCCTAACTAAAGCGATTATCAATCCAGCGATTATTATCGTTAAGCCTAAATCCGCCTCCCCCCTTAAGAACGACCAACAGAATAAAAACGCGGCTAAAGCTATCGTTAAAAGCACCATAGCCTTTAAACCATCCTTCATATCCGTTATAACATAACCTTTCAATCCCGATTCTTAAGCCTTTGCGG
>WUQV01000139.1 GCA_009889585.1 Candidatus Bathyarchaeota archaeon
CCTTAAGGCTAAGTAAAATTCACTCCTCCTTCTCCTTTCAAGATCGTATAAGTCCTCAAGGACGAAGATATTCGTAATATAATCCTGCATTAAGTACTTACTTAGCATATTAACGAGGCCTTCGCTTAAGGGCTCAATCCTTAACATAGCTAAGATAACCTCCATTAATAGATTTACATGTTAACCTTTCCACTTCTGCTTCAATTCTCTTAATCGTTTCTAGCTTGCTTAACTCTAATTTTATCTTATCAATAGCCCTCGTAGGCTTAGGGTCGATCCCTCTAGCTATCGCTAAATAAATGCTTACGAGGTCTCCAATGTGAACTAATGAAAACATCTTAGACAATAAGCCTTTCCCTTGAGCATAAACTTCTAAGACCTTATTAGCTTTTTTCATAACTATGGCCTTCGTCGCCTCAACCCTTCTCGTTACTTCGGGCGGCTCATCAAGGTCGCGAAGGAATACTACGGAGAACTTTTTCGTCAAACGCCTAGGGGCCTCCCAGCCGACGATCTCGTTATGGGTCAACCTGAGGAATGACTCGCATATACAAGGGATCTTAGCGTTCTCGTTTAATTGGGTCTTCCACCTATGGGCGACGGAACGATATCGCTTAAGGCCGTAGATCATGGGGATCGTGCCGTTCAACTTTAATGCTAAAGCCTTCGTGAAGTTCTCCTCCAAGGGAACCTCGGGCGCGTTCGCTCGACTTATCTCCTTAAGTACGCTTACGACCTCATTTAACTCTTCGCTAGAGCTAGGGATTACGTTCAATCTCTCGAGGAAGATAGTTAACGGTACGAACAGATACGGTAGCGCTCCTCGAGGCGGCAAACCCTTCGGCACGATAACGCACGGCACGTTTAACGTTCGACAGAAGGCCTCAAGATGGCCTCCTGACGTCACGGCTACGACAGCGCAACCCTTCTTGATGGCGCCCACGAAGGCGCTGAGGGTCTCCTCGGTCTCCCCCGAGTAGCTAACGACGAAGACCAATGAGCTTCGGCTTACGTACGAAGGGAGCTTGTAATCATCACAAGTTAATATAGGGATGAAAGCGGTTTCCTCAAGCCAATCCTTAAGCAGCTCCCCTCCGATTAACGAACCACCCGCGCCAGCGACGACGACGTAGTCGATGCTTCGGCGCCGTTTGACAAGCGCTTCCGGCAAGTCAACGCGATAGGAGAGCTCCGTAGCCTCCTTGTAGGACTCATGAATCCTTAAGTAAAGATCGAGCATTCCGCTCTTATCGACGTTCTTAATCTCCGTCAAATCGTTTAAGTCGACTAACTTAGACAAGCCCTAACCATAAGCATTTACCAATCGCTTCCTTAAAGCCACTTACGTAACGTAGCCTACTGGGAGGCTCGAGCGAGGCGAAAGAGCTGACGATTAATATCATGTCGCTTCTGACGAAGCTCGTGAGGCGTTAGAGAAAACGAATGGAAGCTCGTGGTACTTAGAGGTCAAGGGGAGCGCGATATTGAAGTATGCTTACGAAAAATGCTTAGTTGGCCGCAGTTTTGTGAATTACTTATTGATATTTCACAGTTGAAAGTTAGATGGAGAATTAGTTAGAAAAGTTTATCGAAGGTATATTACTGGTACGTTGTAATTAAGCTTATAAGGGCCTTTATCCACTCCCTAAAGGGCTCGCGTTATGAGCGTAGAGCGTGAGGAATTTCGCGTTCCGAAGGGCGTGGAGAAGTATAAGGAGATAGACCTGAAGCTATTACCTGGCGAACGAGTCGAAAGGATCGTAACGGTCTCTCAAGCCTCTCGGCTTCGGAACTATTTATTATGCTTCCTCATTGCTCTCCTCGGGCTATCTCTTTACAAGCTCTTCAGCTTGCCTAAGGCCTCGATAGAAGCCCTCATCCCGTCGATCCTCATCTTCTTAGCCTTATACTTCGTCTGGAGGGTTAAGGTAATCGATAGCGTCAAAAAGCTAATCTGGAGCCTCTTCAAGTACGGCTTTTACGTGCTTCTTTTCGCTTACTTTCTAACGTTTCTATCCCATTATTTAACGCCGATGCTTGCGCTCGTGCAACACATCTTACCTAGCGGCTTAGTCGAACCTCTACAAGGGTTAAGTACTCCGAGGTTTTCGCTCGACCCCGTAGAAAACGTGCGCAATGTTTTGACGTTCTTCGTGGACTTGGTTAACAGAGGCCTTATCGCATACGCGGATCACGGCAGGTTAATCGGCATAGGGCTCGTGGCCGCTGGCGTAGCGGCCGTACCGTTAGTTTTCTTCAGCGTTAGAGGCCATCTTTATTACGTCACCGATAGGAGGATCGTCGTAAGGAGCAAGTTCGGCACGGTTCAAGTGTCGACGTTGCCGTTAGACGGCGTCGTCGAAGTGACGGCCTTCCAAGGGCTCTTCGGGAGGGTATTCCGATACGGAGACGTCATCGTTACGATGACGAGCGGAGGAGGCGTTACCGATAGCTTAGCCCCTCAACCGACGTCGCCGCTTCAAAGCCTTTACGGCGTCAAGAGAAGGCTCGAAGGAGTTAAGGAGCCTTGGGAGCTTAAGGACCTCGTCATCTCGTTAAGGGATAAGTACGTAGAAGCTCGTTACTTAGCGAGGATAGAGGAGGAGCTCAAGAGGATAAGGGAGAGCGTAGAAGTTAAGGAGGTTAA
>WUQV01000140.1 GCA_009889585.1 Candidatus Bathyarchaeota archaeon
CATTTGGTTTAGGGCAGTTTATGAATACGATGGCACCCTTTTTGACTTTAGCAAGGGTATGCTCTATATTAATGGTTCAGCTGCTTCATGGAATGAGTTAGAGAAGCGCTGGGAGATATCGACTGACGTTTACGAGGAACCTATGAAAAGGAGCTACGTGGTTACATACGTTAAGGATGAGGCTTATGGCATCACGGTCATTAATGATATGGTTGGACCCGTAAGCGTCGAGTGGAGGACGATGGTGCCCGAGAGGGAACTTCCCGCAGAAGATATAGTGGGTAGAGCCCTCATCATAATAGTCGCGATTTTCCTCATCATCATATTGCGATTGTAGTGGTCATTTGAAGCGATTAATCTGGAAACGTAGCAAGTTGAGCAGGGCTAAGGTTGATGCCCTTTGAGAACGTCATCGTCGTAACCCCCGGTCATCTTAGGGACATCGAGGGGCTGCAACCCCGCGACCCTACGAACCCCTCAGACGGGCGGGACGGCCGCGAACGTATGCGGCTTGATGTCAGGCTATACGGGCTTGGATCTAAGGCCGTCCTGCCGAGGAAGGCATCCGCAAAGCTCGACTTCAGGCTCGTCAAAGGGCAAAGGCCTGACGACATTTTATCGAAGTTGAGGCGCACTTGGATAAGTTAGGCTTCTCAGACGTTAGAATATCCAGCTTTGACGGATATCCGGCTGGTAGGACGTCCAGGCCCATCCGTTCGCGAGGCTCGTGGCCGAGACGGCAGCGAAGGCCTACGGCGCTGACGCTGTCGTCTGTCCCAGCATGGCTGGCTCCGGGCCCATCTACCTCTTCACCGACGTGTTGAACGTGCCGACCGTTTCAACTGGCTGTGGCTATTACGATTCAAGGGTTCACGCTCCTAACGAAAACGTACGGGTAAAGGACTTCACAGCTGGGATCAAGCACGTGGCCCTCCTCTTGCTTGAGTTCGCTTAGCTTCATTACTGAACGATGTTAACATCAAGGTTCTGAGGATTTGCTTCTGAACATTAGCCGTCAACGTACTTAATCCTATTGAAATGGCTATCATAGGAAGAACCATAAGCCTAACGTAATGAGCATGAGCCCTGTAATCGATCTAAATAGCCTTCTGTATTTTTCTTGAATCCTTTTCGCTAGGCGAGGTGAGCTACCGCCTGCTATTCCTACGCCTATGAGCGGCAGTAGGACTCCGAACCCGAAGAGGGTTAGCAAATAAATGTCTCCTGTTGAACCCGATAGGACGATCTTTGATAGAAGGACGAGGAGTAGGGGTGTGGTGCAAGGGGCTTTAATTAAGGCGAATAAGAATCCTAGAAAGAATAGCCGATGAAGCTCGATCCGTAGGTCTTGCCAACCTCTTTATCAACGGCCTAGTGCTGAATGGAAGCTTTAACATATCCATTAAATTAAGCCCAATCAGAATGTACCGAAGAGTTAATCTCATCGTAAATGCTTGACCGTGTTGAGTGAACATGTAGAGAGGGTTTTGAAAGAGAATGAGGGCTAAGCCTAAAACCATGTAAGCGTCCATCAAGCCTAACCAGAATGCCGTTGCTCTACTTAATCCTGTAAGAGCCTCTTCATCCTTCTTAACTGAAGCTGCGAGAATGAAGGCCAGAATGGCCATATGACATGGTGAAAAGCCTGAGAATAAGCCGAGGGAAAACGCAATCCAAGGGGTGATCACCTGTAGTTTTTCACCTATTATTGGCAAAGCATCTCCATAAATGTACATGTCAATGGCTGCCATAAGGTTCCTTAAAGTAATTTCCCTACCAACTAGCTTATACTCTTGATTGATTACGACGGCGGGAATTGACGTGAGGTTATAACTTCGCCATCTGGAAAATCCATCTATTGTGCCTACATCAACTTAAATAACCTTAACCTTCTCAGCATATTCACGCCTTAAATTTTCAATAAATGGATTAACCTGTTCACATGGTCTAATGGGCAATACGCATAGTCGCTAGGAAATTAAGAGTTACTATGAGAAATATCGTAGCTATCGCGCTAGAATTGATGAATGAACGGGACATGGCTCAGCCCTCTTAACGTAAAACAGAAATACATGTATCGGAAATTCCATCAATCAAGCGGATGAGAAATATGTATGAAAGAGCCAGCCTGAAAGGAGCGGTGCTAACCTCGCCTTTGATCATCATAATCGCGCTGGCGACGCCTGCGGCAACGCTTCTTTTAATGGCCATGGCTCGGCCTGCTGCAGCTCAACAGTCGCCCGGAGCTTTGTGCAAGAGTTTGCTATATAATAAGCATATATGGTCGTCACCTAGTTGTTACTGGATATGTCAACAATTAGGTTATCGTTAAATCGAGGGTCAATGATGGTTGCAGAGTCTATCATGACTTTTATTCATACGATTTGTGGCGCGGTGGTGGGTTCGCTCGTATCCTCAATTCTACTAGGCCGCAGGCTTAAGTTGAAAAAGAAAGATATATTAGCTATGTGGGTGATGCTTCTTATACCTATGGTGACAGTGGTCACATTAGTACATCTGCTCCATCTATACGTATTTAAAAGATGTTAGATGACTCAGTGTTTATTTAAGAGTCACTGTGGCCTCACTATGTTCTACTTAGCCTTTAAGGTTAAAGCTAGTCTTATCAAATATAATGTGAAGAACATCTTGTGGAAGGGTTTCCTGCTTGGACCCATCATAGCAGTATTACTATATATGCCTATTTCACAGCTAGGCGATTACATGAGGTTTTGGTATTGTGTAACATGTAGTGTTATCGCCTCAATAGGCGTGCTTAAAATGGATTTGTGAATAATAAGCAGACTCTAAAGCCTATGTATCAACTCATTATGGGATTGACTTTAATTTTTGTCACCATACTAGAGACAGATTGGGCCGCTTTTGGCGCTATACTAGAAATTGGCTTATATGCGATTAGGTGGTATGTTATTCAATGGGCTTGGACTAGTCTTATTACGACTCGATTCTACTGTGAAGGATTTCGATGGTCATGGTCTTTCCTATTCTCACGTTTAACAAAACCGTCCTAAAAGTCATGTGAGCGAATATGACCTTAATGAAAGACATCTTGCGGAAGAGTTTAGCGCTTAGCTTCGTAATAGTATTATTATATATTAATGCTGTCTTACGGCCAGGCGTTTATATGAAATTTTGGTATTGCGTGATATGGAGCGTGATAGCCTTAATAGGCATACTTAAATGGGATCCCGTGAATATGAGGTCCACTTTAAAGCCTGCATATCAATTGATTATAGCGTTGACTTTAATTCTCATCACCATAATCGAAACTATTGAGCTACGCCTGAGAAACGGGACTTTATTCAATGGGGTTTTACCGTTATTGCTACGTTTTTCTATCATGGAGGCTTTCGATGGGTATTGCACTCCATATTCTCACGTTTAATGGAAGCTCGATTCCCCTTTTCTTTACGTGTTGATACCAAAATCAAGCTTATATCTTCCGCTGAGAGAATAGATACTCACGTCGCTCAGACTTGATCACGCGCCGACTCTTTTGGCCTTGCCCATCCAATTCATTAGAAGTGGCATGACGTCCTTAGCCTTAATCCTCCCTAAGCCCCCCTTAGAGCACGCCCTTTCGCTATATTCGCTTACGTCGTCGACGATGACGTAAGGGCCAGCTATCGCTATCGGCACCGGGTCGCCTTCGTGCTCTCTAGTTATCGACGATGTCGTATGATCCGTCGTAAGTACGACGTAAGCCTCATCGATCCCCCTTAGGATGTGGCCGACCAATTCGTCAACCTTTTCGATCATCTTTACTTTGAGCTTAACGTTTGCGTCGTGGCTCGCCAGATCCGTCGCCTTGAAGTGGACGAGGATCAAGTCGTAAGCCTTCAACGCCTCCAAGGCAGCCTTCGCCATAGCGTATACGTCATCCTCATAACCTCCGATCACGCCAAGTACGTTCAGTAAGTCCATCCCGGCTACCTTACAAACGCCTTTGACGAGCGGGACGGCTGCTATCACGGCCGCCTTAACGCCGTATTCCGATCGAATCGTGCTTACGTTAGGGAGCCTCCCAGCCCCTCTGAATAGGACGACGTTAGCCGGCGGCAAGCCAGCCTTCGCTCTCCTTTCGTTAATAGGGTGATCCTTAAGGGCCCGATGGAATAACTGCGTCAAGTCGTTAAGGACGTCGGCGGTCCTCTTGGACTCGACGACGCCGTCGAGGGGGCGGACGTTTAGAACACGAACTCCGACCTTTCGCGGGTCCGAGTCCGAGACGTTTGCGGACAAGCCAGGGCCTCTAAGCCTCAATATGGCGCGATGTTCCAACGTGCTCTCGAAGGCGACGTCGACTTCCCGATACCTTCGACAGACCTCCTTAAGGTTCTTCGCCAACTCAAAGGCTTCTTCCGTAGCTATCCTGCCAGCCCTCCTATCCAAGATCGCCATCCTTTCGTCGACGGTTGCGAAGTTGCAACGAAAGGCTACATCTTGAGGGGATAGCTCCATGCCGAAGCCTAAGGCCTCTAAGGCCCCACGCCCAGAGTAGACGCCTAAGGCATCATAGCCCAGCAGAGCCAACATGGCGACGTCGCTTCCGGGGGCAATGCCGGGGGAGATCGGGTCGACGATGCCACAGACCCCTATTTCGGCAAGGCCGTCCATCGAGGGCTTCCGAGCGACTTCGAGCGGGGTCCTTCCGCCGAGCTCCTTTAAAGGCCAATCGGCCATCCCATCTGCGACGATCAACACGGCTTTCATCAGCTCACCGTCAGGGCCCTCATGGTAAGTTGCATGATGAGGTCTATTGCGGCTTTAATACTTTGCTTCTTCAGCCCGATCATAAGGGGTCGGCGTAAGAATTGAGCTAAAGCTCGTTGCCTTCGTTTAAGGCCGCTAAGCAACCTTGCCAATGCCACGACGCCTTATCATAAAGTTACAATCGACTTCATCTAGACATCTTCAATACGCCCTAGCAAAGTAAACTACTTCTTTA
>WUQV01000141.1 GCA_009889585.1 Candidatus Bathyarchaeota archaeon
AAGCTTCTTGTAAAGGTAAAGCGTATGCGATGGGTACCCGAACCTTGGGTTCTCGCAGAAGTTCTCAACTTTAACCGGCTTCCACCTCATGATCTCGTAATCGTGTGAGACGACGCGAGCCCCGCGCTTAAGCTCCATCTCCAACTTCGGCCGTAACCTTTCGTTAGCGCTCGTCGTTAAGTACAAGAAGACTACGTCAGCTGGGCTTACGTCGACCGTGAATAAATCCCCGTGGATTATCCTCACTTGATATTGTAACTTCCGCGCGTATACCTCGCTTAACGCCTTCTTAACTAAGTCCTCGCGAAGCTCGACCCCTACGGCATAAGCCCCGAACTCCTCCGCTGCTATAATCACGGCGCGTCCGTCTCCTGCGCCTAAGTCGTAGACGACTTCGCCAGGCTTCAGCTCAGCCATCGCGAACATACGCTTTATCACAGGCAACGGGCTGGCGACGAATGGGGCGACGAACATCGTTGGCAACCTCGTCTCAGTCAAGGAGGCGTTCGGCTTTTAAGCTTTCCGAGGATTTTAAAGCCAAGAGCATCGGCTTAAGGAAAAGTCTTTTCAGAGCCATTTCAGTAAAACATAACCTTCGATGATGGTAAATTGAAAGCTTAGCGACTAAAGACACTCACACGCTCACTTCTTCAACTATTTTACCAATAGTCCCTCCGTGTATCTTCTCATGCCCAATTGATTAAGCTGACTCATTACATCAGTATATGTAATCGTTCGCCCATTCATTGCGAGCTTCTTTCCTAGAATTGATTATCGTTCCTAAATCTCTGTATATGAGTTATTTGAAGCTATAATCTTTAGTTTTAAGGGATCATTAGAAGACCGCATTAGGCAGTTGTCCCACATTTTGACGAACTTGCCGTTAATAGAGGGCTTTCGTTGAAAACTTAAATGCCTTAGATGCTCCATTAAACTCGATGTCCATTAAAGTCGATGAACTATTTAAGGATGCGGAAAATCTATACGAAGAGGCTATCAAGGACCTTAAAGCCAATAGGCTTAGAAAGGCTGCGGAGAATGCTTGGTGTGCAACGCTTAGGGCAACGAATGCATTAATACTTTCTAAAACCGGCAAGCTTCCGGAATACGTTCCTGAGACGAGGAATATGTTGGAAGATTTAGCGATGAAGTACCCTGAAGTAGAAGGTTTAACTGGAAGATTTTATACAAGGGAAACTTTTCTGCATGGGCATTGCTTCTACTTAGGAATTTGTCCTGAAGGGCCTGTGAAAAGAAGGGTAATAGAAACAAAACAATACATCGAGGATGCTAAAAGGCTGGCGCATCTTTAAAGCAATCGATCAATGAAAACACATTTTTTGGAGGACGGTGGAGGCAAAAATTCACGTTTTCTGTGCTTTATCGTTTCGCCCTTTTAACTTTAGCGTTCCATAGCGAACGTCATTATATTAGAACACTCTTCTATCTTAATCATGAGTTCTGAGTTACGTAGTCCTTCATAGACGTACGTAACCCTTGAGCCTCATCGCCCTCATCCCCCTCTGGGTTCATCGGGAGCTTTTCATAGGGCTTTAGCCCCTTTCGGCGGGAACCCATCTCGCCACATCCTAAGGAACGCTTGCCATACGTTCCTAGCAGCGTTCCTATGTCTATCCATCTCAAACCCGCATTTAGGGCACTTGAAGGCCTTCGCTCCCCTTTAGGTCTTCATCGTAATACCCGCATTTGGAGCAAGCCTTCGAAGTGCCTCGTGCATCAACGTAGAAGGTAGCGTACCCATTCCATCCGGCTTTATATTCAACATATTCCATCAGCGTTAAATAATCGTGCTTAGAATTTTGTCGATTAACGCTTTTGCTTTTAGTCCTAGCAACCCTTTCCTTAAAGCCCTTCAAGCCCTCGAAAACGTTCGTCCTATTGGAAAGCCCCTTAGTTATCTTATGCAATTCATCATGAACCCTACGCCTCTCCCTTAAGCGGTACTTCCGCGTCAACCCGTAAGTTCTATGCACCGTATATATTTTTCTTAAGGCTTACCTCGCAATCCCTTGCGCCATCGTATCCATTCAACATCAGCAGGTTCGAATCCCACGCCATCGGGTTTTCAACCTTAAGCTCTACGTTTCCCCTTACGGTTACGATAAGCACATCCTCCTTTAGGATTAGCTCGCCGAGTTCCAATCCTCTAATCCTTTCCCAAAGCCACGTTCGCTTAAGGTCTATCGTAATGCTTCGCTCAAACGGCTTAATCGAAACTTTAAGGACGCCATCCCTACAGCTGTAAAGCGTTTCCTTAATCCTCACGAACTTCCTCTTAAGGATAGGCTTAACTTTGCCAGCTCTTCCCTTGAGGTATAGCTTCCTCCACGACTTCATCATCGAGTACGCTTGTCTTATCGCGGAATCGACGTAATGCTTCGAATAAGCCCAATCGGCTAAGCATTCATCCCTTAAGGATTTCCTGAAGGGTTTATCCTTCCTGACGCATGAGATCAATCGCTTCCCCTTTCGCGTCCAAGTTAAGCTATTCCAAAGCTCATCGAGGATGCGCGTTAAGATGCCGTAATACGCGTCGATGAGGTCTCTGACTTCAAATCCATGTCGGAGAAAGTACGCTTTAACTAATGAGCTTTTCAACCCCTTCCATCACTTCCTTATCGTCTCATAAGATCAATTCTTAGCCTCTTTAATGGTGTAATTGTTGGAGTGAGATATTCTTCTCAAACTAGAGAGCAAGATAGAGTTCATATGCAAGGGGCTGCATCTTGCGAAGTATCAGGTAAGATCATTAAAGTTGGTGTGGCAGTTACGATCGGTACTCTATGTCGAGGCGTCTATGGTTTACTCTTTCAAGTTATTGCTGATTATCCAAGTTACCTTTGGAGATAGCGGTGCTTCTATTTATCAAGTAGTCCGTATAATTAAAACAGATT
>WUQV01000142.1 GCA_009889585.1 Candidatus Bathyarchaeota archaeon
AAGGTCATCTACATTTTAGCTTTCGCCAACATAGTCTCGGGGGTTTATGCGATCCTTAAAATAGCGGGCTTAAACCCTCAGCTTGAGCTAATACCTTTCATAGTAGTCACGTTCAGTCTACTCTTTACTATCGCAATAAAAATAGGTCGCATCCAAGGTAAAATTGAGAAATAAGATAGCCGATATTCCATGACGATTCGCTATGGCAATGGAGTTTTCTAATCCAAATGCCACATCCTACGCTCATATCTGGAGCCTATGACCATGGTTTAGCATTTTCACGCATTGATTAGAACCTAATAATGCATAATCTATCCTAAACGCCCTTTAATATCATAACTATCAGATGGATGCGATATAGCATGAAAGACATCTCTTAAGCTAGCGGAGACATCAAAACTTACGTTTGAATTCTTAAGGCGTAAGGGCCGTGCGTTAATAGCTCGGCGCCCTTCTTCCTTATTAGGACTACGTCCTCGACTCTGATCCCACCGAACCCGACGACGTAAACGCCTGGCTCGATCGTAATGACGTTGCCAGCCTTTAAACGATCCTTGCTCTCAGGGCTTAAGGCTGGGGGCTCGTGTACCTCCAATCCAATCCCATGGCCTAGTCCGTGGACGAAGTACTCCTCGAGCCCGGCCCTCTTAATCACTTCTCTAGCCGAGGCATCAACTTCTTTGGCTTTCGCCCCTGCTATCGCGCTCTTAACGGCTGCCTCTTGAGCCTTGACGACCTCTTGAAGCATGAGCTCTTGCTTCTTAGAGGGCTCCCCCGCCACTAACGTCCTCGTCATATCAGCGCGATAAAATCGATAGGTCGCGCCAACGTCTATTACGACCAAATCGCCCTCTTCGATCTTCCGATCAGTGCACCATCCATGTGGAAACGCCGATCTAAGCCCCGATGCCACGATCGTTTCAAAGGACGTACCCCACGAGCCCCTTTTCCTCATGGCGTATTCGATTTCAGCTGCTACTTCATACTCCTTCATCCCTGGCTTTAACACATCATAAGCCGCTTTCATACCTTCGCTAGTTATTTCAGCAGCTTTACGCATTAAGAGAAGTTCATCTTCATCCTTAATAATGCGAAGCTTCCACGTTAACTTCGGCTTAGGCTTAAGCTTGCAAAAGCCCCTTAAAGCTCGATTAAGCTTAAAGTAAGTAATTGAATTTAATGAATCAAAGCCTATGCTTTTAATATTAAGCTGCATAATGCGCTCAACGATTTTTCTATTTGCATCTTCGCCTCTTTTAATGACTTCAACATAACAATTCTTAGCCTCAACTTTAGCTGCCTCATAATCTACGCCATAAACATAAAAAGCAGCTTCACCATCCATTGGAATCAAGAGCCTTCCTCTTCCATGCTCAACTCGAAATCCTGTGAAGTATAAAACATTAAATTCATTCATAACAAGGAATCCATTAATGCCGCTTCTTAAGAAGAAGTCCTTTAATAAACTCACTCGATTCCTCATTACTTCATCACTAAACTAAATTATAGAGCTCGTTAATTTAACGATCGCTTCTTAAAATGAGCTTCATCCACCATCTACTAAAGTCATTAAGATCAAATGATCTCCATCTTTCAACGGCGTTCTTAAGCCTTGTAATCGGCCGATTAAAGTTCCGTTCAACATGGCCATGAACCCTTCCTTAAGGTCTTCATAACCTGGCTCGTAAACCTCCCTTTTAAAAGGCTCCCCATGTCTTTCGGAGAGCATGGTCAAAAGCTCTGCCAACGGCGCGCCTTCTTCTAACTCAAGCTCTTCAAATCGCTTCTTTAACAAGCTCTTAATGTAGCCTAAGTACTCCACTTTGACCTTGACCATTCTAAAGACCTCGTTTGAAAGGTGAAAACAAGCTTTAAAGCATTTCGTTTACGGCCAAATACCCCTAGCTTAATGAGCATGCTTCACACCTTATTCCGTATTTCTTGGCGAGCCTTACGGCTTTCGTATTAACGTTTCGTGATAATCGATATCGGCGCCAGCTAGTAACCCGGACATAACGATCGTAATGGGCTGCGACGAGGATCAACACGGCCTCAGAGGCATGCCATAATTTCAAGTGCCTCTTGTACGACGAACTGCGCCGTCCCGGTCGTGAAGACCCTTCATGAGGGCCTCGGAGTTAAGTCCGCCTCGACGGCGGCTCACGCCTACGCAAACGACCAGAGATGGATCCCTTACTCAACGGGTTTAAGTGAGGAGGAGCTCCTCTCAAGGGATGTCGACTTAGCTACGATTGAGGAGGCGGTAGGGCTTATGAGATCGGCAGGAGGATCTTCACCGAGGGGGATGAGGGGGGCTTCCTCGTGGCGGTGGCAGCGGCTTACATAAGGGGCTACTTGGTGAGTCGGAGGTTAGGAAGCGTAAGCGTGAAGGTCAATGTTTCCACATGAAATAATTCCAATATTTGTAATCTCATTTTGTCTCTTGTATATGTTCTTGATTAATCTTTGGAATTTTTATACGATCTGGCTCAAGAAGAAGGGTCGAAAAGAATATGCTGGTCAAATAATTTATGTAAAATATCCCCCACCAAAAGGATTTCTTGTTAAAATTGCAGATTTGGGAACTATGTTATTCTGGGCCCTACTATTCTTATACATTCTATTTATTTTGCTCAACCTCATCCCTTATTTAGAAATTTTGAGAATTATTCCACTAAATCCGGTTTCTAGTACGTTAGGCTTAATTTTCTTTTGTTGGGGATTTTTATTACAGGGATGGGCTATCTTAACGTGTGGGAGCTCTTGGGCCCATTGGGATATGCGCGAACATCATGAACTTATTACCCATGGTCCCTATCGTTATGTTCGCCATCCCTTTATTCTAGGGTATATTTTTATACTTATTGGGTTCTTCTTTATTTGGCCAAACCTCTTGACTTGCATCCCATTATTTAGTATTCCTGGGTATTTTCGGGTTGTTAATGAAGAAGAAAAGATGCTCATCAAAAGATTTGGAGAACGATATTTATTATACCAAGAAAGGGTTGGCAAGTTTTTACCTAAATTGCGGAGAACTGATAGGATGAACGACTAGAAACATTAGTTCCCGTTTTCAAAGCCCATAATTGCACATCCAAAAGCGACTTCCATACCTTTAATTTCCCCATCAATCTTAAGAGTTTTCTTTATTAGAACTCCTGACAGCATATGCAACAAATCTAAGGGAATTACTCGTTTAATGAGCACGCCTCACACCTTATGCCGTATTTTTCAGCGATCCTTATGGCCTTCGCCATTAACGCCTCGTGATAAGGCCTTCTATTGGCTAAAAGTTGACGATATCCCTCCACTAAGTCCAAGTAATGCCTTTCCAAAGCCTTCTTAACCCTCCTCCAAATCGCGCCGTTAAGTTTCATGCTATCGATTACCACCTTATGGACGCCTACCTTCTTCAACTCCTTAAAGACGGCGTCGATCCGTCGTTCATCGTCCGAGAGGAATGGAAGAAGCGGCCCGCAAAAGGCCCAGGTCCTTACGTTGGCGTCCGCCAATTCCGCTAAAGCCGCTAAGCGAGCGGAAACGGATGAGGAACGCGGCTCGAAAATCCGCCGCAGCTCCTCGTCTAACGTCGTTATGGTGAAGCCTACCTCTACGTCCTTAAGACGGCGGAATACGTCTAAATCCCGCAAAACTAACGTCGACTTCGTTAGGATCGAGATCGAAAAGTCGTAAGCGGCGAGGACCTCTAAACAAGCGCGAGTAAGCTCGTACTTCCTCTCGGACGGTTGATAAGGATCCGTCACCGTGCTGAAGGTGATGCTCCCTCGCTTCGTTCGTTTAATCTGCTTAGCCAAGACCTCGGCGGCGTTAACCTTAACGTCGACGAAGGCACCCCACTCTTCCTCGTGGCCTGAGAAGCGCTTCATGAAAACGGCGTAACAATAAACGCAACCATGTTCGCAGCCGGCGTAAGGGTTGACGGCGTAATCTACCCCTTCGATGTTAGACTTAACGAGGATGGACTTGCACGTAACCTCGGATAGCTTTAAAGTCGTTTCTCGTCCCCGGCGATCGCGGATATCCGGCTATGAGGCCTCCGTCAGCGTTTCGCTTAGCGATATCGATCCTCCGTACGCCGACGTTCGCCTCGGAGGAAGGTGGCTGATGGCGCTTGAGCCGCCTCAAGGGACGGCGAGCGGCTTTAGAAAGGAGCGGATTTGTGCGTCAAGCGGGCCTAGAGCGTCCTTCTCCCAATAAATTCTTAGCTAGCTCGTACCCTTCCTTCAAATAGTCTACGCTTATCGGCCTCCTTTCAATCGACGATTTGCTAAACGCGTAAAGCATCGCCAAGATGTCGTACTTCGTGGCTACCCTCTCCGTTAAGCTGGTGATTCTCTTAGTTAAGCCGTTTAAGCCGAAGTAAATGGAAACGGCTACACCGATTAAACCCACCAATAGCTCCCAGCTCATAATCGTTCGGCAGAATAGCCCTTAATCGTATTCTTAAGCTTTTCCCTAGCTGATCCGCGTCATGTCATACGTTAGTCGACCATCGGCTATGGGCCGTTGCACTTTTCTACAGCGGCCGGGAGAGAGGAGCGTCGAATTTCATAGCATGACGTCAAGCTGAACGACAGGCCTTAATGGCGATGCGGCCGCGAGATGAAGATCTTATATCGTCGTAGCTCAGCAGTTGAACTCCTGAGGTTCTAAGGGCAGGAATTCGTGCGATTTGTCCGAAGCTTTTTACATTAGCATCCATGCTAACGAGAGAATCATTTGAAGGTGAAGGCCCTTGAAAATCTTAATAAACCTTCGGGCTTAAACATGATCGACGTATGGACATCAGAAGCATCGTCGAGGCTTTCCTCAGGGTTCCTACGGTATGGCCCTTAGACATCTCAAGGGATGGCAAATGGGGGTTGTTCGT
>WUQV01000143.1 GCA_009889585.1 Candidatus Bathyarchaeota archaeon
ACATGCCTCCTTAGCCCCTTCATCAGCGTAAGGAGTTACGAATAAGAGCCTATCTGGCTTCTTACCCACGATAATTTCGTAAAGCTCCGCCTTCCTCTTAAGGACTAAGACGTCGGAGGCTCTAACGTGAGAGGAGACCTCTATTAAGATTGTCTTCTCATCCGTTAAAGCTACATCCACCTCTATTATGCTAGAATATCCATATACGTAGCCCTTTAAGTCATTATAAATCCACCTTTCCACCCTCAGCCCTAGCTCCTTCCCTAAAAGTCCTCTTAAAGCGCTCCTAAAGGCCTCCTCGCTCATCAAGCCCCACCTAGCCCCTAAGGCGCTTATATGACGCTCCAATAGCTCAAAGCCCTTATTCATATCCTCCCTGAGCTTATTCATGTCCTTCCTAAGCTCATTTAAATCCTCCCTAAGCTCATTCAAATCCTTCCTCAAGGCTACCAACTCCTCCCCATGCTTATCGAGCCTCCTCAAGACCTCCTCCATACCTATTAGCCCTGCTACAGCATACCTAAACTCCTCATCCTCTTTCAACAGCCTTAAGATCTCTTGTTTTAAGGCGTGCATGAGCGTAGAGTATTCATCATGCAGGCATTTATACTTTGCTGAAGCTCATCCTTGAAGCCCTCTCGTTTAACGGCCCTTTAGCCTCTCCACAACTTCAATCGCTATCTCAAGGGATTCCTCGGCCAATCTCAACGCCTCAACGGCGTCCTTCTCGGTATATATGTCCCAAGGGGTTAGCCCTCTTACTGGCTCCCCGTAAACCGCTCTCGCATGTTCGGGGGCTAACTCATGGGCTATGGAAGCTAGCCTCGAAGCCAGCTCCCTTAACTCAGCCGGCATTGACTCAAGCAATTCGTTAAGCTCGCTCGACGGATCATGGCTCCAGCTCGGGACTCTGTAGAAGGCTACGACGGATTTCGCAGAGTTCTCAGCCACCAATTGAGAGGATTCTACGACGGACCTGAAGTCACCCCTCGTGTAGGCTTCCCTAGCATCACGTAAATGGCCTTTGGCAAGCCTAAGCCTATACTCAACCTCACCTAAAGGATTAAGCCTCACTTAAGGTTAACCTCCGTTATGGCTAACGGCCTTCCATCGTATCTCATCCATCCGTACTTGCCATCGATAGTCCTATAGCGCTTAAGCCCAGCCCTCATTATAAGCTCCTTAATCCCCCTTATGATCTTCTCTAAGATGCTCTCAGGGTCATAAATCGCTATCGCATCAACACCTATGTTTAATAACAAAGGCGTAACCTCTAAGTCCTCCTTAGTTAACTCCGAAGCGGGAATATCCACTATGGTTACGTCCCTCCTTAAGAGCCCGTATAGGACGTCATAAACCTTAAACCTAAGCTCTCGATTTAACGGCTTCCTAGAGACGATGAAGACATCTACGTCACTACCTTCTTCAGCCTCACCCCTAGCCCAACTTCCGAAGAGAGCTAATCCCAAGAGCTCCCCTCTTAAACGCGCCTCAAGCTCTTGACAGGCCATCCTCAAGGCCCTTAGGACTTCGTCCAAGCTGGACGCCTTCAACTCCTAATAGGCTGCGAAGGGGGCCTTTATAATGGTTATAGAGCTCGGAAGCGCGTTAAAAAGCACCACGGCAGCGGGCTAGGGGATGACGAAGCTCGGCCTAGCTGCCTCGTCGAAGGGACGTAGGTCAAAGCAGTTCGGCTCCCTAAAGATCGCATCGGCGTCGAGGTTCGCCATAAGGACGACGTTATAACGTATGAACACGAAGGCGTTAAGCGCCCTTCAAGCTTGATGAGTTCGTTCAAACTCCACCATTATCACGCCCTTCGTCCTCTCCTGCCTCTTCACCTTATACCCTAAAGGATGCATGGCGCCATCCATGAAGGCGTTAAGCAACTCAGTATATGCGGATGGAAACCTACGACTTGCACATCGAATTATCACGTCTCCATTATCGTCCTTCATTACGTGAAGATCTGCCACACCCCACGTCAACGCCCTTAACGCCTTCACAAGGGCTTCAAGCGGATCGTTCGGCTGACGAGCTGCATAATATTTTCCATACCATTGGCCTACCTCATACCACCTCTTCATCGCCCTCCTTTCATCAACCTTAACCGCCTCCTCTACTACATCGTAAAGCAGGCCCTCCACGACTATTATGAAGCCATCCCTCTTCACTACATCCAATATCTCATAAGCATCTACTACCTCCTTAAGCGTCGTCCCCATCTCATCAACCCTCATCAATTGTTCTAACGCCTCATTCACCAATCCATAAAACGTCATGTTCCTCCTCCTCGCCACTTCCATCGCCCGTTCGACTAGATCCTCACGAGCCGCGATCAACTTCCTAGCCTTAGACGATGGCACCCTCTTCAAACCACTCCCAGACCGCTGCCTTGTTTAAGGGGCCTTTTACTTATAAAACTGCAGGTTTCTTCGTAAGTCCTTCCCTTCGTTTAAATACCGACGAAGGGAGGGCTTTAACTAAGCGTTCGTTAAAGGGTGTGATGGTGCTATAGGTGTGGGAACGTCCTTGGAGGGGCGACGGTATTCGGAGCCATAATGGCCTTAGCGACCCTTTACAATAGTAGGGCTATGAGGAGGTTGATAGTAAGCGAGCTAAAGGCCACTAGGGAGTTAATAGAGAGGATGGAGAAGTCAACTAAGGATCTTTTTGAGAGGCATGAGAAGATATTGGAGAAGTTATTAAGTCAACATAACTTGATGATAGAACAGCACGCTTCAATAATAGAGCTATTAAAAAGCATGAAACGGATTGACGACGTTTAAGAGCTGACTAGGGAGGCGTACGATCGTTAAGACGTTCGTCGTAAGCCTCCTATATGCCAATTGTGCTTAGCCATTGCCCAATTGCGAAGGAGGCAATCGTCATCGACCTCGGCTTCGACTGAAGGCGGAGGGTGAGGCCGTCATCACTAAGATGAAGGAAGATGTTCGAATTTTGCGAAGGACGTAATCCTTAAGGCCTTAACGTTCATCAGAGGCCTTAGGTCAGCGGCTGAATTCGAGAGCTTTCTGGTTACGTCACGTAAAAAGGCTCCTTTTTCAACATCGGGCTTACGACCGCTGAAAGCGAGATCCTTTTAATGAAGTCGACGGGCTTTGTTAACGTCGTCAAGGTCGTTCTCGTCGAAATGGAATAAAATATATTTTTAGCCGTCATATTTCCTCAAAATTCATGAGCCATCTAGCGTAAGTCGCGCTGCCTTCATCTCGTTTACGTCTAAAGTAGAACGGTTTATAGAGCCGTTACGAAGTTCAATAAAGCCGGCCAAGCTCAGAAGTTACGCGAGGGCCTCGGAATTGCCAATCCGACAGCCGATCGTATGCGTCCTCGGCCACGTTGACGTCGGGAAGACGCTTCTCTTAGATCGAATAAGGAAGACGAGCGTACAAGCGCGAGAAATCGGAGGGATGACGCAACACATCGGGGCGAGCTTCTTCCCTACGGAAACGCTCATCGAGGTCTGCGGGCCCGTTTTGGCGAAGTTTAAAGGCGAGGTGAAGATACCAGGGCTGCTCGTTATCGATACGCCAGGTCATGAGGTGTTCACGAACCTACGGAGGCGAGGAGGAGGGGTCGCTGACATAGCAATACTCGTCGTCGACGTATTAAAGGGGTTCGAGGCTCAAACGTACGAATGCGTTGAGATACTTAAAGCTAGGAGGACGCCATTCCTCGTCGCAGCAAACAAGGTGGATAGAATCCCCGGTTGGTCATCTAAGCCAAGTCAACCGTTCTTAGAGGCGTACTTAGGTCAAGATCGTTACGTCCAACGGGAGCTAGACGAACGGATTTACGAAATCGTCGGGGCTTTCTCTAAGCTCGGCTTTCGAGCTGAGCGATTCGATCGCGTAAGGGATTTCACTCGAACGGTGGCCATAGTCCCCGTAAGCGCCAAGACCGGGGAGGGCATACCGGATCTATTAGCGGTGCTCGTGGGGTTAACTCAACAGTACTTACGGACGAGGCTTCAAGTTACCGATGGACCTGCGAAAGGGGTGGTCCTCGAGGTAAAGGAGGAGCTAGGCTTAGGCGTAACGATAAACGCGATCATTTACGACGGGATCTTAAGCAAGGAGGACTTGATCGTCGTCGGAGGGAAGGAGAAGCCCATCGTCACGAAGGTTCGAGCGGTGCTCCTACCGAAGCCTCTCGATGAGATTAGAGATCCCACGGATAAATTCTCCTCGGTAGAGGCCGTCGCCGCCGCCGCTGGAGTGAAGATCGTAGCGCCCAACTTTGAAGGATCCCTAGCAGGGGCGCCCGTTTACGTCGTCTCTGATGAAAGCCGCGTCGACGAATACGTAAAGGCCGTGTTAGAAGAGGTGGAAAGGGTCAAGATTTCCACAGATATAAACGGCGTAGTCCTTAAGACGGATGCCTTAGGCTCGCTTGAGGCGATAATCGAGAGCTTAAGGCGTAACGAAGTCCCCGTTCGATTAGCGGACGTAGGAGATGTCTCTAAGAGGGACGTGATGGAAGCGATGGCCGTCAAAGAAGCAGAGCCATTGTACGGTGTGGTATTAGCCTTTAACGTGAAAGTACTTCCGGATGCGATGGAGGAAGCGAAGAACCGCGGGATAATAATCTTTCAACATAATGTCATTTATCACTTAATAGACGATTACGTGAGATGGATGAAAGAGAAGAAAGAGGCTGAGGCTCGTCATGAATTCGAGCAATTGGTGAAGCCAGGGAAGATTCGCATTTTACCAGGGTACGTATTCAGAAGGTCTAAGCCAGCCATAGTAGGCGTTGAAGTCCAAGCCGGGCGGATAAGGTCTAAGTGCACGTTAGTGAAGCTTGATGGATCGAACGTTGGAGAGATACTTCAAATTCAAGATAAAGGAGAGGTCATTCAAGAAGCTGCGATAGGCATGCAAGTGGCGGTGTCGATTGATAAGCCTGTGGTCGGAAGGCATGTGAATGAAGGCGACGTTTTATACGTAAGGATGCCCGATGCCCACGTGAAGATGTTATTATCTAAGTTTCAACATATGCTTTCCTCCGATGAAGTTGAAGTGTTAAATGAGTACGTTAAGTTGATGAAGGCAAGGTCTTAGCTTAATTGTATGTGCTAAATCAGCAGTTGCTTAAGATCTCTTAACGTTCCATTTGCAAAGCATGAAGATTCTCGGTTTTCGGTCTTAATGTCTTATCATAATGAGTTTCAAATGATCGCCGCTATGAAGGGCAATGAATCGATAGAAGATAAGCTTTTAGTAGAAGATGACTTATCCCTTGTTATGGCCTTTCTTTTTAACGGTCATGACATCACGACCTTAGCTCAATTAACTTAAAAGATGCCCATTAAGGCGTCAAGCATCGCTATGACATCGTCGACCTTCATACGACTTAATGTAAACGCTACCTCAACCGCAGCCCTTGCTTGCTCAGGATGCGCCTTCATAATTGCTAAAGCTAAGTCAACGTTATGCAAAAGGTCTTCGATCGGTATATCTAAGGGCCTTCCGTATCTCGTGATGGTGTAAGTCAAACACAAGGCCTTAAGCATGCTTAACCCATCCTTCAACCCGGTGAGAGATGCTTGAACTTCGTCAAGGCTGAACTCAGCCCCTGAAAGGCATCTCTTGACGATCTCGCACTTCCTCTTCAACAATTCTACCTCAGCCTTCAACTTACGCTTAAGCTCCTCTTCGCCCAAGGCCTTACACCATGCGAGATAGCCTATTAAGGATTTACATAACGAGGATTTGAACTTTATTAAGGCCGCTCCGCTTTTCCGCTCGATGTTAATGAGGCCGTAAGGACGAGCTCGGCGCTAAGCTGCCCCTAGTTCGGCTAATGGAGGTCGTTTATCATGCTTTAACTCTATCGGCGTGAAGCCCCCTCCCTCACGGAAGGGGGATGAAATACGCGTTAATTCGTCTACTTGTAGGCATGAGGTCGGGATGCGTAACTCCGCTTCAAGCCTTGCATCCCGTAAAGCCGAGGGGGAGTTGAAGCGGGACGAAGTAGAGCTGGCCCGAGTTCAAGCCCGTGGAGACGCCGCAAGGTCGTCTTTGAAGCAGGAAGCCCCACGCGATGGTTGTGGTAGTTCACGAAATCTCGCACCTAAGTTCGACGGCACACGTTGCTACTTCGCATATCCCCCCACCGTTGAGAGGTCCTAAGAAAAAAGGCCTTTCAGCGCTTGAGGCCCTAGTAAACGCGCTTACGTCTGGTTATAAGATAAGGAGAGCTCTATTCCTTGTGGATAGAGAACACCTTCTGAATTTCGAAGCTATAAGTAGATGGCTTTATTCAAATTAGGATTTAGGGCTGAGGAGCTCAAGAGGAAGAGGATAGGATGACGGTGCTCCGCTTAATCCGCGAACCTATGGTAGTTGACGAACTATATATGGTCGTAGCTGGTGAAAAAACATTGAAGAGGAGTTGAAGAGCCTAGCTTGTCAGGTCTACGGTGTACCTTTTAAGCCTTGGAGGATTAAAGATCTAATTAAGAGGGCCACGCGGAGCCAAGTAGAAAGCTCTTTCATCGGATTATACTCAGCCCTTAGAGATTTAGAGCATAAGCGCAAGAGAAGCATAACAGGCTCTCGCTTTGGATAATATAGTGGAATCGAGAGATTCGATTAACCTCATAAGCTGTTCGAAAAGCGCGTTTAAGCAGATTAAAGCGCTTCGTTTGAACTCCTTAGCTTATCAATATTCTGAACTCTTTGTCATAGCAATCGAGGCGTCAACTGGCTGCATCCAGCCATCCTTTGCTCTCCTATGGTATATGAGTAACTTACGATCGTTTCACTCATGGCTATTTGAATTAAAGTGCTCAGATGTACAAGAAGCTCGTTATGAGGAGCTAGGTTCTGGGAAGGCTCGCTATGTAAATGAGCTCTATGTGTTTTGTTCGAAAGGCTTGTTTATAAAGATGGGCTTAGAGTTGGCTATGGCATCAGATATAAATTACTGAAGCTATTAGAATTTCTTAGCGTCCCATGCTCGATCCCTTTAAAGGGAGTTAAGCGCCTACCTCGCTTTAAAGGTGAGCTACGTTGAACTCCTACAATCGCTTAAGGCTTACGAAGGTCTTAAAGGTCGACGTAGAGACGCCGACCGTTAAGACGTTATCCTTCAAGGACGGGCTTTGCGCACGAGCTAAGCCAGGCCAATTCGTCATGATATGGGCTCCAGGCGTCGACGAAGTTCCTATGAGCATCTCAAGGGCCTTTGAAGGAGGCGCTTCCATCACCGTCGAACGCGTGGGCGAGGCGACGGAAGCCTTGCACAAGCTTAAGGCCGGCGACTTCATCGGCGTCCGAGGACCCTTCGGCACGTATTTTACGCCATCAAGGGGCTCAGCCCTCATCGTCGCCGGAGGGACCGGCGCAGCTCCATTGGCCTTCTTAGCCGAAAGGCTTGTAAAATCCGCCCGAAGGGTCTCGTTCCTCCTTGGGGCTAAGAGCCAGAAGGAACTCCTATTCTTAGATAGGTTGAGGAAGGCATCGGCGAACGTTGAGGTCGTAGCGATCACGGAGGACGGAAGCTATGGGCTCAAGGGGCTCGTTACGGATGGCTTAAGTCGGTTAATAGAGGAAGGAGGTTTCGACGTAGCGTACACGTGCGGCCCTGAGCTCATGATGTATAAGGTCTTCCTTACGACGGAGGAACATGGCCTGCCGCTTCAAGCGAGCCTCGAGCGGCTCATGAGATGCGCGATTGGCATTTGTGGAAGTTGTGCGATCGGGAAGTATCTAGTTTGTAAGGATGGCCCAGTTTTCACTAGCGATAAGCTACGTGAAGTGAGGGATGAATTCGGAAGGTTTAAGAGGAGTATTGATGGCAGGAGGGTAAGCATAAATGTTGGCCTCTAAAGGGACTATGAATGGGGAGCTTGGCTATCGTAATATATGAATGTCTCTTATAGATCTATGGCTACATGAGAACATGAGATTATTTCCTCAGCATGATCTGGCGTGACCATCTTGATCCCGTACTTCTTAAGCACATCAGCTTTACTAAGTAAGTCTGAGTTAGTTGTCACGAGTAACTTGCTCTCATTAAATATGCAAAGCGCACTCTTTACAATAGGCCTATCCTGTTCAGGAATGTCTTTAAGCTCGGGTACACTCGGCCCATTACACACCCGAGCCTTAGCAGGGTTGTATATTATGCTTTTCAACCTCATTAGCATTATCGTCATATAAGTATTCTTCCACATATCGATCTTACTACGCAACTTTCTAGCAAGCTTATCTAGGTAACTACGATCGAAGACAAGCCTATGGCACCTTCTATTGATGAGCCTTACGATCGACTCAACAACTTGTCTTCTCTCGTCGCCTTCAGCAAACCACTCTATTACGAACTCGTCGACGACGAGCTCCATTAAGCGGGCCCCTTAGCCAGGGCCTTGAGGTAAGCCTCCGTGGCCTCCCAAACGACCTCGAAGAAGCCGGGCAAGCCTCCTTCAACTTGGCCTTTTTCATTTACCTCTAGCTTTCTAGCCTTTGCAGCCAGTCCATCCCTTTCAAAGTAGTAAATGGCGACATCATCCCTATCTACGGAGCCTTCAGCTATTCCAGTGAGTACTCCTATAAGTAAGTGCTCGTTATGCGTAGTCGCCAACATTTGTTTGCCCTCCTCCTTCAATATCCTTGGTAACAAGTTACCTAAGTTGAACATAACTCTTGGATGAATATGAACCTCCGGTTCCTCCACAAGTAATAATTTAGTTTCCGGAACCGCAAGACTCGTTAAGATATACACTAACCGGTTAAATCCAGCACCTTCTAACGTTAAGGGGATGCGTAACTTCTTCCATCTTGCCTCCACTTTAAGAGCGTGAGGCGAGATATGCGGTGCCGCCTTTGATGCGACCTCTATTCCGAGTAGTTCTTTACACCAGTAAGATACCTTTTCCTCGACATCGCTGTTCACCACTAGAATGTTGGTGAGCTCATTGTCAGCTATGAACAGCTTAGAGTAGTCGATTGAGGACAAATAGGAATATGCCCATACCCTAAAGAAGTGGCGAGGATGTATAAGGTAGATGCCCTCGAGGAGCTCCTCGTGTGCTTTGAGTAGACTTATGACCTCTTTCGGAGGCAGAGTTGGTGTTATAGTGCTAGTACTTACAGAGATACCATCCCATGTTATGCTATACGTCCTTCCCTCAATTGAAACTACATGTGAAGATGTTACATTCCTCTGATATGGTAAGGGGAATTCGTCACTTACTAAGTTAATTTTCGGCTCATTTGAAGTTAGAAAAGATCGACACTTATCCCTCCTGAAGACCACTGAGTAGGAGGTTACGTATTTGTCATTTCTTACGTCAATTCCTATCCTCATATCCCGTGTAACTTCATGTTTATGAACCAACTCTTCAAACCGACCTAGGTTAAAGTAATCAGCGTACGTAAAATCTCCAAGCGTGTCCGGACTTAACGCGCTTGGCATCGTTATGAAGCGCTTCAGAAGGATTAAGGCCTGTAAAACGGAGGACTTACCGGATCCGTTAGGACCTATTAAAACCGTAAACGGCTTAGTTTCAAGCTCCACGCTCTCCCAACACTTGAAGTTAGCAATCCTTATCCTTTCCGTGCGTACCAATATACATACCCGCGCAGCTTACCACCTAACCGCTCCTTAAAAGCGTTGTTTTTACGGGAACTCAGCAACGCCTTGGGGATTCCTCTCGCGCTTCACCCTCGACTCTTTGCTTACCCTCACCATCTACCCTTTAAGTATCGAGATGGCTCCTCAGCCGCCTATAACGTAATGCTTAACCCTACCGCCTCCAACAGGGCCTTTGGCGCCTAAGGCCTACCTGATCGCTAGAAAATCAAGCCTTCAACTCAAAAAGGTTATATCGGCTTATGCCCATTACGCTAATGGTGCGCTAAGTGGACGGCGATCGTCAAATCCGAGGTTAACGTCATCAAAGGGCCCTTGGCAGCTGACTACGAGCCGCTTGACGTCGAAAGGGAGGTCCGCGAGTTTTGGGGTTCGAATAGAATCCCCTTAAAGCTTGTTGAATTACGTAAGCGGGAGAACGTAGGGACGTTAGGCTTCGTCGAAGGCCCTCCGACGTTAAACGGCGTTCCTCACGTAGGTCACGCTAGAGGTCGCGTCATCAAGGACCTTCGATATCGTTGGAAGTCCATGCAAGGCTATTACGTGGCCTTTCGAGCTGGTTGGGATTGCCAAGGGCTTCCTGTTGAGCTCGAGGTTGAGAAAAAGCTCGGCGTACGTAATAAGCGAGAGTTGCTTGAGCGAATTAAGGAGGAGGTATTCGTCGAGGAGTGTAAGAGGACTATTGAACGTTATTATAAGGAGTGGATTGAAGCGGATCATAAGCTCGGCATGTTCATGGATTACGAGCGAGCTTATTGGACTCATAAAGATGAGTATATAGAGCGCGAATGGCATTATTTAAAGCAGGCATGGGAACGTGCCCTTTTAGGAGAAGGTTATTATGTCGTAGCTTATTGTCCAAGTTGTCAAACATCGTTAAGCAATATAGAGGTAGGGCGTAGTTATGAGGATGTAGAAGATCCATCGGTTTACTTCAAGTTGAAGATCGTTAATCGCTATGGGGAGTACTTCTTAGCTTGGACGACGATGCCGTTCACGATAGTGACGAATTTGATGCTCGCAGTTCATCCGGCGGCTGAATACGTTAAGGTAGCGATTGGCGAAGAACGTTGGATATTGGCGAAGGGACGGGTAGAGCCAGTGATGCAGGAATTAGGCATTAAGGAGTACCGTATTCTCGAATCGTTTGAAGGAGAGGAGCTCGAAGGCTTAAAGTACGAGCATCCGTTCGAGGGCTTAATCCCCGAGCAGAAAGAGCTTGATAAGCTGCCCTTCGTTCATACGGTCGTTTGCGAGGGCTTCGTGGACGTTAAGACGGCGACAGGCGTAGTCCATTTGGCTCCAGGCAACGGGGAAGAGGACTTCGAAGCGGCTCGAAGGCGTAACGTCCCGATTTACGCGCCGTTCGACGACGAATGTAAGTTCACGGAAGGAGCAGGAGCTTTCTCAGGGCTGTTCGCTCGTGATGCCGATGCCGTAGTCGTCGAAGAGCTTCATAAGCGAGGGCTCCTCGCGTGCGCTAAATCCATTCGACATGAATATCCGACGTGTTGGCGCTCGGGCCATAAGTTAATCTGGATCGCTAGAAGGGAATACTTCCTATGGACCGATCGCATCAACGAGGATATCGTAAGGGCGGCGGAAGGCGTTAAGTACTTTTACGAGGAGCCGAAGAATCGATTCCTAGCCTTTTTGAAGGAGGCAAGGCCTTGGTGCGTCTCACGCGAGAGGGTTTGGGGTACGCCTTTACCGATTTGGGTTTGCGAGCGTTGCGGGCATAAGATCCTCGTATCCAGCAGGAAGGAATTGCTCGAAAGGGCCATCGAGCCTCCGGCCGAATGGTTCGAGCTTCATAAGCCTTGGATCGATAGGATTACGTTGAAATGCGACGTTTGCGGAGGAAGGGCGAAGCGCGAGCCCTTCGTGCTTGATTGTTGGCATAACAGCGGCGCATCGCCGTACGCAGGATTTAACGACGAGGAGTTCGATAGGTTCGTTCCAGTGGACTTCTTAATCGAAGGGATCGATCAAACGCGCGGTTGGGCCAATTCGTTACTCCTTCAACACGTCATCTTGACGGGAAGGGCTGAAGCCCCCTACAAGGCGTTTCTATTCTGCGGCCACGTTCTCGACGCGATGGGGAGGAAGATGAGCAAGAGCCTTGGGAACGTCATAGAGGTCAATTGGTTGTTAAAGAGGCAGTCGGCCGACGTTTGTCGCTTTTACCTCCTTTGGAAGTGCTCGCCAATCGATCAAATGAGCTTTGACGTCGGAGAGATGAAGAAAAGGCCTTATCAAGTCCTTAATACCATTTATCACCTTCATAGGTTCCTCCTTCAAAACGCTGAATACGATGGGTTTAACCCAAGGGAGCATACGCTTACGTGGGCCGAGCGAAATCGCGTCATATGGCTCCCCGACCGTTGGCTTCTCTCGAAACTTCAGGAGGTCGTTGAAGATGTTACGAAGGGGTTGGAACGTTGCGAATTTCACCTGGCTGCGTCGGCTTTAGAGGAATTCGTCATCAACACCATCAGCCGCGCTTACGTCCCGATGGTTCGTCGAGAGCTTTGGAGCGATGCGCCTGAAACCTTAAGCCGTCGGCTGGCCATTTACGCGACGATATGGCATACGTTGAAGGCATTAATCCTATTGTTCAACCCCATGACGCCTTTCCTTTGCGAATTCCTTCATCAAAGGGTTTACCGCAGGCTAGATCCATCATTACCTGAATCGGTGAACTTCGAACGATGGCCGATCTCTGACGAAGGGCTTCGAGATCGAGCCTTAGAGCGAGACGTCGAGCTCTTGTTAAAGTGCGTATCGTTAGCGCACTCAGCTCGTCAATCGGCGAAGTTGAAAAGGCGTTGGCCGTTACGAAAGGCCGTGATCGTCGCCCCTCAACAGGCATTAGAGGCCGTTCAACGCCTAAGGGAAGCCTTCGTAGAGCTTGCTAACGTTAAGGAGGTGGATCTCGTCGAGGCGCCAGTGGAATACGACTTAAGGCGTTGGGCTTCGGCTTCAGAAGGCGAACTAACGGTCCTGTTGGACTTATACAGAGACGAAGCCTTGATCGGCGAAGGAATCGCGCGAGATATCGCCCGTCGCGTTCAAGCCTTAAGGAAGGAGCTTGGGTTCGTGCCGACGGACGTTGTTAAGGCCGTGCACGTCGCTGAGCTCGACGAAGAGGCAATGAGGCTCGTTAGGTTGCTTTTGCCTCAGATGAGGGATTTAGTCAGAGCGAAAGAGGTTTACGTTCACGAGAGGCGGCCGAAGCTAGAAGGAGTTATGTGGCATGAATATAAGATGGACGAAAGGGTCGTATCCATCGCTATTATCAACTAAGATGGAATCGTATAGTTCAAAGGGTGCCCATGAAAATCGTTTGACGATCGGGGTTCGTGTCGTAGGCCATACGGCTGCTTTTTTACCTTATAAAGGATCGATCGTTTCATTTAAGTTAGGAACCCTCCTCATATGATAGGAGGTGGGTTGCGCTCGACAAGGTTTTAATCGCCTCAGCATGGCCGTACGTTCATCACGTCCCTCACGTCGGGAATTTAATCGGCTCAATCCTCTCCGCGGACGTAGTCGCCCGTTACTACAGGCTTAAGGGAGACGACGTTCTCTTCGTCAGCGGCTCGGATGAACACGGAACCCCCATTGAGGTAGAAGCTACGAAAATGGGGATTTCGCCGAAGCAGCTAACGGACGAAGTGCATGAAAAAGTCGTTGAGCTCTTCCGTCGCTGGGGCATCTCTTTCGACAATTACACGAGGACGGAGAGCCCAGTTCATAAGGAGTTCGTAAGAACGGCCTTTTCGAAGATATACGAAAGGGGTTACGTCTTCGTCGACGAAGCCGAGCTGCCGTATTGCGAGCGATGCGAACGGTTCTTGCCCGATCGATTCGTCGAAGGGAAGTGCCCGTTCTGCGGCTACGAAGGGGCTAGAGGGGATCAATGCGAAGCCTGCGAGAGGTTGCTCGAACCTACTGCCCTCGTCGATCCCTATTGCTCAATTTGTAGATCAACGCCGACCGTGAGGAGGACGAAGCATTGGTACTTCGACCTCCCCAAGTTCTCAAAGCAGCTGTACGATTACGTGAAGGGGAACGAGAGGCTGCCGGATAACGCGAGGGGCTTGAGCTTAGCCATGATCGAAGAGGGGTTGAGGCCGAGGCCCATAACGAGGGACGCTAAATGGGGGATATCGGCTCCATTCCCAGGAGCGGAGGGCAAGACGCTTTACGTATGGGTGGAAGCCGTCCTCGGGTACGCCTCGGCAACGGTCGAGCACTTCAAGAGGTTAGGTGAAGAGGAAAGGTGGAAGGGCTTTTGGCTCGATGAAGGATCCAAGGCTTTTTACTTCATAGGAAAAGATAACATACCGTTTCATACGCTCATCCTTCCCGCTTTGCTCTTAGCCACTGGAGATGGGTATAACTTACCTTGGAATGTAAGCTCGACCGAGTTCTTACTTTGGGAGGGACAGAAGTTCTCTAAAAGCAGAAGGATCGGCGTTTGGATAGACGAGGCGTTAGAGCTATTCCCAGCGGATTATTGGAGGTACGTCCTCTTAGCCGCACGGCCTGAGACGAAGGACGTAAACTTCACGTGGAAGCTCTTTATTGAGAAGGTTAATTCCGATTTAAATGATACGTTAGGGAACTTCGTACATCGAACGCTTACGTTCATCAATAATTACTTTGAAGGCAAAATTCCTAAGTATGAGTTAAATGAAGAGGATGAGAAGATGTTAAAGCTTATTGAAAGAGAATTGCAAGATGTAGCAGATGATATTGAGCGTTGTAAGATTCAAGAAGCTTTACGTCATGCTATAAACTTAAGCCGCATTGGAAATCAATTTTTAAATGAAAGGGAGCCGTGGAAGTTAATAAAGGTAGATAGGCAGAAGGCGGCGAACGCCCTTTACGTTGCAACTCAAATAGTGAAGGCATCAGCCATAGCCTTAGAGCCCTTTATCCCGTTCACAAGCGAGGAGATATGGAGGTTGTTAAACTTGCCTGGCGACGTCCACAAGAGGCGTTGGGGCGAAGCCCTCGATCCTTTGCCTCCAGGTCATGAAGTTAAAAAGGCGAAACCTTTATTCCATAAGGTAGAGGAGGACGAAGAGGGGTTGCAAAGGATGTTAGAGGCAGCAAGGGCTAAGCCTCAAGCCTTGCCGTTTAAGGAGTTCGCGAAGTTAGACATTCGCGTTGGAAAGGTCCTTAAGGCGGAGCGAATCCCGGGTTCGAGAAGCCTCCTTAAGCTCTTAATCGACATCGGCGAAGAAGAGCTTAGACAAGCCGTAGCTGGAATAGCTCAACATTATGAGCCTAGTGATTTAGAAGGTAAGGATGTAGTAGTTATCGTCAACTTAGAGCCTAAGAAGATATTTGGTGTAACATCCGAGGTAATGATTTTAGCTGCAGAAGATGAAGGGATCATTTCAATAATTCGACCTGATAAAGCGGTAAGAGCTGGAAGTAAGATACGTTAAGCTTTCAAGGTTAAATCTTTATAGGAATTGAAGGTTAAAGTCGATTTTCATATTCACACGTGTTATTCTTACGATGGATTGATGACGCTTAAGGAGTTAATCGTTTACTCAAAGAGAAGTGGGTTAAATTGTGTAGCTGTAACTGATCATGATACGATCGAAGGTGCGTTAAAGCTCGTTAAGCAAGATGAGATCCTAGTTATCCCAGGGGTTGAAGTTAGCGCTAAAGGCTGTCACGTGCTCGCCCTTAACGTCATGGAGCCTATACAATCGGGCTTAGGAGCTCAAGAAGTCGTAGAAAGAGTTCACGAAGCCGGTGGGATCGCTGCGCTCGCCCATCCTACGGCTGCTTATAAAGGCGCTCGTAAAACGTTAACGGCGAAGTTCGACGCGATCGAGGTAATTAACTCGTCCTCATTATTTTTCGATCTTTCCACGTACCTCAACGGAAGGATCGCTGATGCATTAGGAGCCTCTCAACTGGCAGGAAGCGATGCTCATTACGCTCAAGAGGTAGGCTACGCGTACACTATCGTCGAAGCGAGCTTAAACGTAGACGAGATCGTAAAGGCCGTTAAGATGGGCTTGACGACCCCTTGTGGACGACGGATACCATGGGGAGTTCGGTTAAAACGCGAAGCCTTATCGTTAAAGAAGAAAATAGCATTAGGCCTTAACGGCTTAACTGCGTCGTCTTCAACCGAGGGGGAAGGCCCTTCATTTTACGGTTGTTCCTTTTGTTAAAGGTAACGTCACCACTTGCTATATGGCGTCTCGCTTTAACGCTTCGACCTTTGTTAAATTTCAATACGTCAACGGATATAGCCTTATTCAAGACGCCTTCATCACGTTCGCTTAACGACGTCCAATCGACGGCTTCCTTAATCACGGGCTGAACGTTGGCCTCACCGGCCCCCACGCCCCAAGCTTCGTCGACGAGCAAATCGCGCACAGCCGCTCGTATGGCCTCGGCCCTGCTGGAGTACAACTTCCTTTCGTTCACGAGTTGATCGATGGCCTTAATGTAAGGCTCCGGCAAGTGTATGGTGATGAGCTTCATAGCGGTCAAGAACGTTAAGTTAACTCGGTTTATATCCTTGCGTGTTTTAGCTTGAACGTACCTTAAACGTGCCGACTCTCCTCATTTAAGGAGGCTTACGCGATTCCCTTTGATTGATTCGTGTTAATTCGATCGAGCGACGTTTAAGTTCCTCTTTACAGGTGGAATGTTCGCATAGTACGTTAGGAGATCGATTGACGCTCTTCTCACTAAAGCGAGGAGGTTCTCAATTCTAAAGGGTTCATCGATCGGTCGTTCATCGCTTTTACGATTCTGCATTATCTCATCCGACTGAAGCGAAGGGAGCGCCATCGCCCCGTTATCCTATCCCAAAAAGGTTGGGATTATCGATGATGGGAACGTTAAGCCGGAGCCTTCTGACTAACTTTACTAAGCTCATCGAACCTCACGTGAAACTTCGGCAAATGGCTGAGAAGCATATCCCTAGACAAAGTTTTTAATTTGGGATAATTATTACCAATCGTGCCCCGCGGAAGGCTCCCCGACGAGGGAATCATAAGCAGGATTAAGCAAACAATAGGCGAAGCGCACGGCTTAACGCAAAGGGAGATATCTGAGAGAACTGGAATCCCGATTCAAACGGTACATAGGTACGTTACCAAATATCTTAAGGACGTTTTAATCGTCAAAAAAGCGGGGAAGAAGAAACTAATCGCGTTAAAAAGCCCTGAAGCGAAAAGCGCAACGGAATTGCTGCTTGAGAAGGTTAAAAAGACGTTAGATTTTGGTTCAAGGTTAAGGGAGAACGGGCATTCTTATGCAGAGATCGTAAGGGAGATCCGAAGGAGCTACGGTATAAGTTTGAGCGAAGTTACGGCTTATACGAAGTTCCGTGATGTGCGATTCTCAGATAAGGGCCTTCAACGGTATAAGGAGAAAATTTCAAGCGATAGATCTAAAGCGGGGAAGATCGGCGGAGCTAAATTGGCGAAATCAGGGCTTTTGGATAAAATAAGGCCGTCAGCTGTAGAGGCAGCGCGTAGGGCGAGGTTAAAAGCGATACCACCTTCAGCTAAGGAGCTTACTTTGGAGAAGGTAAGGGTTATAGCCCATTGTCTATTCGACGGGTTCGTGCGCAAGGACGTATTCGGGTACGTTAATGCCTCCGAGGCTTTAGTGATGAGGTTTAAGTCCGACGTGAAGCGGGTTTACGGGTTTGACCCCTCGGACGAAAGGGTAAAGGGCAAGGCCATATGCGTGAGGTTCGCATCAAAGCTTGCGGCGGAAGACCTCCTCACGTACATGCCGAATTATTCCACGAGGAAGAATACGTTTGCTAAGGTGCCGGATCTAATCGTGAACGGATCAATGGAATGGAAAAAGGAGTTTTTGAGGTGCTTTTGGGATGATGAAGGTTCATGCGTATTTAACATGCGAACTGGCGATGGTGAAGAGGTCGTAAGACAGCTTGAGGCGTTTTGTGAGAACGATGATGTAAGGAGATCTTTGATAGAGCTTCATAAAAGCTTGGGGATAGACTGTTATGAAAGGGATAATAAAATAATAATATCTAAAAGGGAGGATTTAACAAAGTTCTCAGAGGAAATTAATTTTTCGGCGGGCGTGGAGGTTGAGAAGGGAATCATTTGGAGGGGTTTTGAGAAACGTGAAGTGTTAAGGCACATGTTAGAATCTTATGATAGAAGGAGGTCTGTTTATATCGAGAATTATGGGTGCGCTTCCAATAAATTCGACCTTCAAATAATGCTTGCTTACCTCATGAAAGCAGGGTATGAAATAAGTAACGTCCCAGAGTCAGCTGATATACTTATTATCAACACCTGTGGTGTTAAGACGCCTACGGAAGATAAAATACTCGCGCGGCTACGCTCGCTCAATTCCCTTCGTAAGCCGATCATCATCGCTGGATGCCTGCCGAAAATCAATTTGCCAGCCATTCAAAGATGCGTTTCGGATTATTCAGCCGTCTTAGACCCTTACTCCTGCGACAAAATCCTATTAGCCGTGAAGGGAGCTGAACGAGGCGAGAAAAATAAAGAGTTCTTCTCGCAAAAGCCTAAAGTTAAGCTAAAGTTGCCAAGGGTGAGGACCAACGATGTCGTAGAGGTAATACAGATTGCTGAGGGCTGCGCTGGGTTTTGCGCATACTGTTGCACTAGGTTCGCTAGAGGCAGATTGTTTTCATATCCTAAGGAGCTTATAGTCAATAATATCAAGAGAGCCGTAAGGGATGGAGTTAAGGAGGTTTGGATAACGGGGCAGGATACGGGGGCGTACGGGATAGATATCGAAACCGATCTAGTGGAGTTGCTTGAGGACGTCTGCAAGATTGATGGGGATTTTCTCGTTCGCGTTGGTATGATGAACCCGAACCATGCGTTAAGGATGCTACATCGCCTAATTGAGGTCTATAAAGATGAGAAGATCTTCAAGTTTCTGCACCTGCCGGTTCAAAGCGGGGATGATGAAGTATTAAAACGTATGAAGCGCCTTTATTCTGTTGACGATTTTAAGCACGTCGTTAAGGCTTTTAGGGAAGCTTTTCCTGATATCTCGTTAGCTACCGACGTAATCGTCGGATTCCCAGGAGAAAGCGAAGAAGAATTCGAAGGAACCTTACGCTTAATCGAAGATGTTAAGCCTGACATCGTAAACGTAAGTAAGTTCTTCCCAAGGCCTAGTACCGAAGCCGCTCGAATGAAGCCTAAAGTGGACGTTAATATCGTTAAAGCTCGAAGCAAGTCCATCTCTGAGTTAGCATCGAAGATTAGCTTGGAGAGGAACTTAAGGTGGTTAGGTTGGAGCGGCCACGCCCTCATCGACGAGGTCGGCTTAAAGCCGAATACGTGGATCGGAAGGAATTATGCTTACAAGCCTATCGTAGTGAAAAGCCAAGAGCCTTCGTTAGGCGACATCTTAGAGGTGGAAGTTGTAAACGCCCATTCGACTTACTTAGAAGGCGTTATCTTAAGCTGGCGCTTAAAGGCTCTTAACGCTCGCGTCAAGGCCGTGGAAATGAGGCCTTTAGAAGGCGACTTCGATTGAACGAGCTGTTAAAGCAGCGGAGGTAGCTGCCTCCTCCGACAGGCGGTATTATTGCGATTACGTCGCCATCCTTAACCTCCGTCTTAAGGCCTTTTAACGCAGTCGCGCTAATTCCGTTAATGAGCAGCTGTAAGAAGTCCCTCACCCTCCCTCCTTCGAATAAGTAGTCCCTCGCCTTAGGGCCGTAGCGATCGGCTAAGAGCTCCAAAACGTCCACGAGCTCAAGGGGCTGGTCGAACTCGAACTCCTCCTCCCTCTTCCCGACCAACTCCCTTAACGTCGTGAAGAACTTGACCCTGACCTTCATAAGCGGCAACCCTTATTAAAAGGTTAATACCTAAAGATTAAACTTTCGATAATCGCGCGATTAGAAAAACGCTACCTTATATCTCTCAGCGATACATCTTCGTAAGGAAGCTGAAAGCTTTGAACGACGTGATCGAGGGGATCGGTTGAGCGATAAGCCCATGAAGTCCGTCGAGGAACGAAAGGCCGAGGTCTTGATAAAAGTCCGAGGCTACAACGTATTGGGGCGAGAGGATCATAAGGACGCGATCTGTTACATAGTCGAGTTGCCTAAGGAGGATAAAAAGGCCTTGGTGTGGTGTATACTTGAGCGAGATATCGTCGGCGTTCAACACCTTAATCAACTTAAGAAGCTTATGAAGGAGAAAGGCGTCGAGAAGGCGTTCGTTGTCTCAAGCGGACGATACACGCAAAGCGCCGTGAAGGAAGCTGGGAAGAGCAACATAGAACTCCTCCCTGAGACGCTTCCTTCGTTTAACATCTTCGAGCACTTCCTCGTCCCGAGGCATGAGGTATTAAGCCTTGATGAGCGAGATGAAGTCCTCAAGAGGTATCGAGTCAAGCCTTATCAACTCCCGCGAATTAAAGCGTCAGATCCGGCCGCCGTCCTCATAGGGGCTAAGCCAGGGGATATCGTTAAAATAATGAGGAAGGACGTAGAGAAGGGCACGGAAAAGGGATACATTCACTATCGCTACGTTGTAGAGGGCTAACGCTTTAATGCTAAGCATAGGAATTCACCTCCGATGACTAGCTCACTATAAGGTGGCATTAGTACCTCAGCGATAACTTGGGAGTTTCCTCGCTCATGTGCGGATTGACGCGCTCCCAGTTGAGCTCCTTGAAGAGGGCTGATTCGTCAACTACTATTTCTACTATACCTTATGCTGTTAGAGGCGAGCCAGCGGGCTAACGCATCCTACGAAGGGCCTAAGCCTCTTCAAGCCCCTCTCGGCCTTCGTTCGTCTGGCCAACCTTATGACGTGCTAGCTCTAACGATAAGAAGGACGAAAACGGATATATTGACATCGATGACATTCAATGTAGGTGCGCCGCTTGAGTAATACGATTACGAGCTTTCGAGGGTATTATAGAGACGATGGATCCGTCGGCGTTCGCAATCAAGTGTTAATAATACCAACCGTTGTATGTGCATCAATAGCTGCTAAGGCTATGGCTGAAAGGGTTGTTGGCGTTAAGTACTTAAATAATCCTTATGGTTGTGCTCAAGCTGGTTATGATTTAATTCAAACGGAGGAAACCCTTATAGGTCTTGGTTTAAATCCGAATGTTGCATCGGTATTAGTTGTTAGTCTAGGTTGTGAAAGCGTTGATGCAAGAAGGATTGTTGATAAAATAGCTAGGTCTAATAGGCATGTTGATCTTGTAATAATTCAAGAAGTAGGTGGAGTGTTAAAGGCTGTTGAAAGAGGCATAAGAATCCTTAAAGGGATGGTAATGGAAGCTTCAAGGCTAAGGAGGGATGAAGCTTCAATATCTAAGCTCGTAATTGCGTTAAAATGTGGAGCATCAGATGCTACTTCAGGCTTGGCTTCTAACCCTGCGGTCGGCGTAGCCTCGGATATGATCGTGAGCGCAGGTGGGACTGCTATAACATCTGAAGTCCCGGAGCTAATAGGCGCCGAGCATTTATTCACCGAAAGGGCCATTAATGAAGCCGTGAAGGAAGAGGTCCTTAAGGTCGTTAAGGGCTTCGAGGAGCGATTAAAGGCATACGGCGTTGACTTCAGAGGAGCTCAACCATCGCCTGGGAATATCGCAGGCGGCTTGACGACCATAGAGGAGAAGTCCCTTGGGGCGATTCAAAAGTCCGGCAGGAGCCCCGTTAAAGGGGTGTTGCGTTACGCCGAAAGGCCTCCTGGTAACGGGCTTTACTTAATGGTCGCCCCTGGCTTCGACGTTGAGTCAACGACGGGGATGGTGGCTGGAGGAGCTCAAGTCGTCCTCTTCACGACGGGGTTAGGGACTCCTTTGGGGAATCCAGTCGCCCCTGTGGTAAAGATAACGGGGAACCCTGAGACGGCTAAAATAATGAAGGACGAGATCGACGTAGACGTCAGCAGCGTTATCTTAGGGGTTGAGTCGATAGATGAGGCTGGAAGAAGGATCTTCAACGCAATCCTCGACGTGGCCTCCGGGAAGTTAACGAAAGCGGAGGCCCTCGGTCATGAT
>WUQV01000144.1 GCA_009889585.1 Candidatus Bathyarchaeota archaeon
CTCAACAAACTCAAAGGCGCAGGCAAGCTTATGCCAGTTACAAACGCTTCGCTCATCATCGGAATTTTATCGATAGCCGGAATGCCTCCATTCAACTCCTTCATGAGCAAGTTACTGCTTTACGTCGGGTTTGTAGAAGCCATTTCAAAGAACCCAGTTTATATAGCACCTTTATTGATCGACGCGTTTTCCTTCATAATTGCTTTATTCGCTTACGTAAGAGTTCTCATCACGATCTCCTTTGAGAAGCCGAGCGCCGAGCTTGAGCTTAAGGAGCCAGCGTTGATGAAGCTCTCCATGTTCATGCTTTCCGCGCTTTGCATATCGCTTGGGCCGCTATCCGCCTGGCTCTTCGTGCCAGCCGTGCTCGAGCCAGCTATCTCCGACTTGACAGACCTTGACTCCTTCGTCGAAGCGCTTCTCTCCAGGTTACCTAAAGGGTAGCGACGCTCCCTGAAAGTCAGCTCTGAAGAGGGCTTTGCCCAGGTTGTGAACTACCTCTACCTATCGAAAGGGGCTTCTGCTTCTTCGACCACCTGCCGGCGTCTTCACAGGCTTGAATTCGGGCCGCCCCAGCCCTACTATGTCCCTCCGGCTGCTCCACGACTTCATGCCTGAAGGTTGGCCATGGATGAAAAACATAAGCGCATAGGCTTTCATCCCCTCCGTGAGGGAGGGGACTTCCCACCGATGTAGTTAAATAGAAGGGCGTAAAGCATATGATGACGAAACCCTCAGAGCGGCCCCTTTTGTTAGCCGTTTTATTGGCCGTGCTTACATCCTTAGCTGTTTACTTCGCCGCATTCTACGCCTTTCACCCGAGCGCTAGAGGAAAGCTTAAGAGGGGATTTGAGAGCGCCTTCTTAAGGCGGAGGTACGTGTCGAAGGTAGAGGAGATAGAGGGGGTCGTGAGAGAGCTCTCGGAGTTCATCGGCATAGATTACGAGGACTTGCTAACGTTCCTCAAAGTCTTCAGAACGGCGACCGATTACTCATCCGTAAGGTGGAGGATCGGCGGCATGGAGGTAGAGCTTAGCAAAAGCAGCTACTTCGGCCTTACCTTAAGGGTCACGAGGTCCGAGGGGGCGGTTAAGACGATTAAGGAATACGACCTAGGGTATCTCAAGCCAAAGAAGGCTAGCCCTTAAGAAGCGCTTACGGCCCCTCATTACGTTTGTGTTCAATTCGTGCGTTAAAACCGCAATCCGTATAAGATAGCCACCATTAACGAAGCCGCCGTTAAGTCAGCCGTCGTCCCCGGGTTTAACCCCTCGTTCCTCAACCTCTCGTCGAACTTGAAGAGAGCGGCCTTGCCCTCTGATGTGATGAGGCCTCCTAACCTAAGGATCTCGGCTGCCTCTTCTGCCACCTCCTTAGCCTTGTTCACCCCGATCTTAACGGCCTCAGGTACGTTGCGAGCCCTCTTTAATCCAACGATTCTAGCGACGTGCGTATCTGGGAATGACGAGAGTAACGTAAGGTAAGTATGAACTATTGCTACGTTTATGTCGAGCGTTCGAACGTAAACGCTTAATAGCGTCGGACAGCCGACTTCAAAAGTTATCCTCAAGCCCGTCGTTAACTCTAAGGCGATCGTATCCCACTCAGCTGCGATCCTCATGACGTCGTAAAGCGATAAGCCCCTTTCGACGAGGGCTTCCTTAGCCCGTTCGTCACTCACGTCCGGAGCGGCCCTTCCTTCGACCCTTCCTAAGCCCGTCGGCCTCGCTATCGCTATTGCTTCGTAAACGTTAACGGCATCCTCAGGGCGCGTCGATTCCATAACTTTAGTGAAGCTCTCGCGTAAGCCGATCGCGTCGACGAACCCTCGGCGAGCGATCGTCGCCCCAGCCGCCACCGCCAACGGCGTCAAAAGCAATATCGTGCCTAGGTGCGTATCCCCGCCCCTTTGCCACGCAATCGCATCAGCTACCGCGCGCCTTACGAGCTCTCCGACCCCGACTTTGTTTAGCTCCAGCTCGTTAAGGCCGACGGCTACGCCCCTTAGCGCAGCCTCCCTTAAGGAGGGGCCCATGGCTATGGACCCAGCGATGAAGTGCTCAAACCTGAGGTCTTTAAAGTCGGCGGTTCGATGGACGTTCCCAGGCTTCGGCCATCCGCATACCTCTAAAGCAGCTGCCAACTGCCCGGCCCTCATGACGTAATCGGCTATCTCCGCTCGTCGCTCCATGAGCATGGCCATCGCCTCGGGCACTAAGCGTTAGACATCATAAGTTAAACGAAGGCATTAAGCGCGCCGATCGTAACGTTACGATTAATGCCACGCCGATTATCGTGGCTGCAGCCGTCATAGCGGCCCTTTCCGCGGCGGCTATAGGCAATACGTACATGAAGAGATCCGGAATGCCTCCGAGGCCTAAGGCCTTAAGCCAACCTTCGATATGTTCGATCGGTATGAAAAAGCCGATCCCCATCACGAACATTAAGCTTCCTAGCATGTGATCAGCCATTAAGCCGCAATAACTTGAAGAGGCAACAACAGCCATTAGCTTCCGCTTAACGCCTCCTTCGAAGAACTCAGCGGCTTTACCCCTTAAAGCCAATATAATCGCTAAGCCAGCTACGTGCAAAGACGCGAAGAGAGGAGCGCCTCGGCCGACCCACGTTACGTACCATGAGATCACCAACAGTAGGAGAACGAAAAACGAAATCAACCAGCCGTTAAGACGGCCGAATGCACAGCTCCTTCGGACGAAGGCGCCTGTTACGAAGGCCGAAGCCATAGGGCAAAGGGCCGTTAAAGTTCCGAACATCGGGAACCCTCCGAAGCCAGCCGCTATCACGTGGCCGACGAGGGCGGAGAAGGCTCCGAGGTAAGGGCCTAGGATCAAGCCGACGATCGGAGCGAATGAAGCGCTTAAGCTTATCTTAGCGCCGGCTAGCCCGACTATCGGTATCCCCGGAAGCGTAATGGCCATGACCGCTAAAAGCGAGGCGAAAACGGCCGCGAGAGCTGCTTCACGAGGGCTTGGCCAAGGCTTAACGCGAGCCCTTTCCACGACTCACACCTCATGCCTTTTCCTTAAGGGAAATCCATTTTCCATATTTACAATAGATCCTTAAAATGCTTTGCTCTCTTGAAGCTAACGGCGTGATCGAATGAGCGACGAGCCATCGAACGTTTGGCCGTTCGTGTTGCTTCTTCCTAAGGATCCCGTGGCCCAGCGATTGACGTTAACGTCGGCCTTCGGCTCCGATCTAGCGGTCGAGCTTTTGAGGATGTTGCGCTTGGACGGGAGGACTTATCAAAGGGATTTCATCAAAAGGCTAACTGGCTATTCAACTAAGTCTATCATCAAGTACCTAAGGGCCTTCGTTAACGTCGGCATCCTAAATGAGGGCATGGAGCGCGC
>WUQV01000145.1 GCA_009889585.1 Candidatus Bathyarchaeota archaeon
GACCTTTGCTCTGATTAGTGGAATCAAACGGTTCAAGTGCATAGCTTGTCTTAAATGCGCAAAAATATCCGTCCAAAAGAAGCAATCTACATGCGTTCGCTATGATGTAACGTTGTCTTCCTTAGCAGCTCTTAAGAACTCAAAAACCTCCTCATCGGATAGGTCGTACCAAAGCTTGTATGCATCTGCAACTGCGTAGAAGAACTCGTCCCGAACGTTTAAACATACGACTTCATCAGCGTGAGGGGATATTAAGGCGAGGGCGCTAAGTGACGAAGTAGGAACCGCGACGATTATCTTGTTAGGACCTCGCTTTTTCACAAGATTAACCGCAACCAGCATGGAGTAACCCGACGCAAGCCCGTCGTCCACAAGCACGGCCGTCCTCCCCTTAATCTCTGGGAAGGGCTTTTCCCCGCGGAACATCTTAATCCTTCGATCGATCTCGCCCGTTTCCTCAGCGATGCAACGCTCGATATCTTCGCTTGAGAGCTTAAGCAGCCTTAACAAGGGCTCGTTGAAGACGACCGTGCCGTCCCAACCGATTGCGCCGAACCCTGCCTCCTTGTTCCACGGGATGTGGAGCTTTCTAACAACCGCCACGTCGAAAGCCAGCTTTAGCTCCTTAGCGACCATGTAGCCAACTGGAACGCCGCCAGCTGGTATGGCGAGGACGACGGCTTCGTTATCGACGCGGCCCCTCAACCTCTTAGCCAATAGATGTCCGGCGTGGATGCGATCCTCGAAGACGTGCCTACGATAGCGATAAAGGGGCTCGTCTATCACGTTAGGGCCGAAGGGCCTGTCGACCGATTTCATCTTAAGCGCCCAGAGGAAGTATTAACAGCCATGCCTCTTAATAAGCCAGCTACCATCACTTCAGCCTTTAAATCGCGCTTTAAGACGATCCTTTTAGCAACCTTTAGATCGATTTCTCATAAGCTGGTACAGGTGCGGCCACGTGCTTAAGGACTGCTGACAGCGTCGTTCTAAACCCATAGGAGCTACTGCTCCGACTTAAGGGGCTTTTAAAGCGCAAACCTCAGTATAGCCATGAGGAGCCCTAACAACGTAAAGCCCACGCTCATGATCCATTTCATAGTATCGACTGTGGACTTAAGCGCAGCTATATCAGACTTAAGCATGGCTACGTCTTCCTTCGTCGCCATATTTCTATGTACATGTAGAACGGCAAATACTAAGAGGTCCTCGGTTATGATCTGCCCTCCAGCAGCGATTTTCTCAGCCCGCTTGACCCATTCTTTCTCTAGGATCTCGAAGGCTAACTCAGCTCTCGACATTAAGATGCGCTCACCTTCTTTTGGAAGGCGATCATGCATTTAACCATTTAGCCGCTTAATTCCCCCTCGTACTACTTTGAACACGTTAAGATAAGCTACCACAGGGTTATCGAGCTCCATCAGCGTCCTAAACGTCAGGAAGGGCTATTTAATGCACTTCATGAGTCGAAATCCTTATAAGAAGCATGGGCAAGCCTATGGATTCGTCCGTGGACGATCGACGATGAATAGATTAGAGCTTGCGAAAAGGCTCTTGGCAGAAGCTCATGAGGCCTTGAAGGAATTCGAGAGGACAGGTGACGAGGCTAAGAAGAGGCAAGCGTGCGAAAAAGGGTGGGGAGCCGTGGCCCAAGCGTTAATGCACGCCGCAGGGCGCGAGTTTCACGCGCACCGTGAGTTCGGGAACATGGC